>CAZJJL010000201.1:0-2987 GCA_964546325.1 uncultured Planctomycetales bacterium
GCACACCCTTGGTAAGGGTGAGGTCGCGGGTTCGATTCTCGCCATGGGCTCCATTGCTTTGGCGAGTTGTATTTTGAATTTGGTTTTGGTTTAAGAAAATAAAAGCTTAAGTATAATAATAGCTCTTTTCAGGAGGACATAATGTCAAAAGAAAAATTTAACCGTTCAAAGCCGCATGTGAACATCGGCACTATCGGTCACATTGATCATGGCAAGACGACGTTGACGGCATCGATCACCACGGTTCTTTCGAAATTAGGTAAAGCGACGATCAGGGACTACGCTGATATCGCAAAGGGTGGTACGGTTCGTGATGAGACAAAAGTCGTTACCATTTCGGTCGCGCACGTTGAGTATGAATCTGATTCGCGCCATTACGCGCACATCGACTGCCCGGGCCATGCCGATTATATTAAGAACATGATCACGGGTGCAGCGCAGATGGACGGCGCAATACTCGTTGTTTCCGCTGTTGACGGTCCTATGCCTCAGACCAGAGAGCATATTCTTTTGGCTAAGCAGGTTAACGTTCCGGCGATGGTCGTTTTCATGAACAAGTGCGACCTTGTTGAGGACAAAGAATTGCTTGATCTTGTTGAAATGGAAGTTCGCGATCTTTTGACAAAGTACGGGTATCCGGGTGAAAAAACCCCTATCGTCAGAGGGAGCGCGTTAAAAGCGATGCAGGCAGCAGATCCTAATGGCGCTGATGCAAAGTGCATCATCGATCTTATCAAGGCATGCGATGATTTCATCCCGTTACCGGCTCGCGAACTTGATAAGCCGTTATTGATGGCTGTCGAAGATGTATTTTCAATTGAAGGACGTGGTACGGTTGCAACCGGGAGAATTGAGCGCGGCAAGGTGCATATCAACGAAGAAATCGAGATCGTCGGTCTTCGTCCTGAACCGCAAAAATCGGTTGTTACCGGTATTGAAATGTTCAGAAAGCTCCTCGATGAGGGACAGGCCGGAGATAACGTCGGTTTGCTCTTAAGAGGTATTGATAAATCTGCGATTGAGCGAGGTATGGTCATCGCGGCACCGAAATCGATCACGCCGCATACCAAGTTTAAAGCGCAGGTGTACGTATTGACCAAAGAAGAAGGTGGAAGACACACCCCGTTCTTCAAGGGATATAGACCGCAGTTCTATTTTCGCACTACTGACGTTACCGGTTCCGTTGCATTGCCCGCGGGCACAGAAATGATCATGCCCGGCGATAACGTTGCGGTCGAAGTTGAATTAATCACTCCTATTGCTATGGAAAAAGAATCACGCTTTGCGATCCGTGAAGGCGGCCGTACAGTAGGCGCGGGTGTTGTCACAGAGATCATCGCGTAACTGGAATCTAGAGAATGAGCAACCAGAAAATAAGAATCAAATTAAGAGCATACGATCATCGACTTCTGGACCAGGCGGTCGCAGAGATCGTCGAGACGGTTCGCAGGACCGGGGCAAAGATTTGCGGCCCTGTTCCGCTTCCGACGAAGAAGGAGTTGTATACCGTTCTTCGTTCACCGAATAGAGATAAGAAGTCGCGCGAGCAGTTTTCGCTTGCGACACATAAGCGTCTTATTGATATTATGGAACCGACGGGAAAGACGATCGACTCTTTGAGGAAACTGAATCTGCCCGCAGGGGTGGATGTTGAAATAAAGTAATACTAAACGAACTGTTGGCCTGTGCCCAAGGTTTCATGCTTTAAACCTTTGGTACAGGCTGGCGGAAAAACTGTGCAGGTATTCTGACATGACTACGGGAATCGTTGGGAAAAAATTAGGAATGACGCAGGTATATACCGAAGACGGATCATTGGTGGGCGTTACGGTAATCGAAGCTGGTCCGTGCCCGGTGCTGCGCGTGAACGAGAAATCAATACAGGTTGGCTTTGATCCATGCAATGAAAAGAACGTGAAGAAGCCTATTGCGGGGTATTTTAAAAAACGTAATATCGCTGTGTGCAAGGTGCTTAAAGAGGTTTTTAAGGATCCTGCTAAAGAGTACGCGGTTGGCGATGAAGTAAAAGTCGATGTTTTTAAGGACGGCGAATTTGTTGACGTGACAGGCACTTCTCTGGGAAAAGGTTTCCAGGGTGGTATGAAGCGTTGGCATTGGAATGGTGGACCAAAGACACATGGTTCGACGTCACATCGTCGTGTTGGTTCTATCGGTTCAAGCACCACTCCGGGTAGGGTTTGGCGCGGACACCATATGCCGGGGCATATGGGGAATGAGACTGTTACGGTGCAGAACCTGAAAGTGATAAAAGTAGATTTAGAGAATAATCTTCTGCTTGTGGAAGGGGCTGTTCCCGGACATAAGAATGCTTATCTGGTGATCAAGAAGGCAAAGAAGAAACAAACGAAGGCTGCTGGGAAAGCCAAAAAATAAAATACTATGCATACGATAATTTTACCGTTGTTCAATTCAGAGGGTACAGAGATAGATAGGCTTAAAATAGATGGTTCTGTCTTTGGCAAAACACTTAGCGAAGGGGCTTTGTATCAGGCGATCATGGCGCATATGGCTAATCGCAGAAAAGGCCTTGCAGCTACCAAGACCCGGGGAGAAGTCTCGGGAGGCGGGAAGAAACCGTGGAAACAAAAAGGTACCGGGCGCGCTCGAGTCGGCTCCATTCGTTCGCCGTTATGGCGGCATGGCGGCGTTGTATTCGGCCCACATCCGAGAGATTTTTCGGTTACGTTGCCCCAGAGTATCCGCGATCTGGCATTTCGCTCTGCCTTACAGGCGAAGATCAAAGAGGGTAGCCTTTTGGTGCTCGAAAGTTTTTCATTGGCAAATGCACAGACTAAAGCCGCTGCCGCTATTTTCAAAAATTTAAAAGTGGCGAGCCGTTTTACAAAAACAAAAAGCATCTTATTCCTGGTTGAGAAGATCGACGAGAATATGAAGCGTGCGGTGCGCAATATCTCGTTTTTGCATTGCAATTTGGTGCGGAACACAAATGCATACGAAGTGTTGGC
>CAZJJL010000202.1:0-2970 GCA_964546325.1 uncultured Planctomycetales bacterium
ACCCGGCATGCGCGCGCCGAGGGTTTATCGGTATGCATCATTAGTTCCGATAAAGATATGCTGCAGCTGGTGGATAGAGTTACGGATGTTTTCTCTCCGTATAAAGATCAGGGTGTTACCTACGATGAAAAGAAAGTGCAGGAGCGTTTTGGGGTAACTCCTGCGCAAATACCCGAACTTATAGCGCTCATGGGCGATGATGCGGATAATATTCCCGGCATTAAAGGTGTCGGGGAGAAAACTGCCGCAGCGCTTATCCAAACATTCGGCTGTGCCGATGAAGCGGTGCGCCGGGCGGATGAGATCAAACAGGAGAAGCTGCGCGAAACGGTCAAAGCTGCGGCGGCAATTATCGAGCGTAACCGCACGCTTGTTCGTCTTCAATCTGACGTGCCGGTGGAATTTTCGTTAGAGGCGCTGGTACGCGCAGAGCCGGATTATGGAAAACTGCGCCGCATGTTCAGGGACCTTGAATTCAAGAAATTCTTGAAAGAATTGCCGGTTGAAAATGCCCCTGACGGAGGGACTTTTTGTGCTCCCCAGATTACCGATGACCAGATCGGAGAATATGCTCCCGGATCCGGGCCGGTTATTGTCAGTTTCGGGCAGCTGCCGGCAATAACGTTAGCGTGGCAGGATAAGGTTTTTTGCGTTACTACGGCCGGTAGGCGCGTGCAGGCAATTTTAGAAGATCCTGCTATACCGAAGATCGGGCACGATCTTAAAAGGGCTCAGCGTTTATTATCCGGTTACGGGATCGGTTTTGCAGGCATGGATTTTGATACCATGATCGCCGCGTATCTGTTGAATCCGGCAGCCGGTTCGTATGATCTCTCAGATATTGCATGGGCCTATTTAGAAAAGACCGTTGAGCCGGAGGCGCTCGGTAGCGCGGACTGCATACAGGTTATTGCCGCATTAGTTCCGTTGTTACGGAAAAAATTGGCGGAAGCTTCGCTTGAAAAATTGTTCGTTGAAGTCGAAATGCCTTTAGTCGGAATACTGGCCGATATGGAAATTGCCGGTATTACGCTCGACCGGAAAGCGTTCCAGGAACTTTCCGGACATGTGGAAGAACGGCTTGTCAAGCTCATTGAAAACATATACGCGGTAAGCGGCAGTCAGTTCAATATTAATTCCCCGAAGCAACTGCGCGAGATACTTTTCGAGCAATTGAAATTGCCGGTCATTAAGAAAAGCAAGACCGGTCCGTCGACCGACGAGGAAGTGTTGCATGCGCTTGCTCCGAAGCATGAGCTTCCCGCGCTGCTGTTGGAGTACCGTCATTTAACGAAGCTTAAGTCGACGTATATCGATACGTTGCCGTCGATGGTTGATCCCAAAACGGGTAGGCTGCATGCGCAGTTCAATCAAACCGGCACTGAAACGGGGCGGTTGAGCTCGCGCGATCCGAATTTGCAGAATATACCGGTTCGGACCGATATCGGCCGCAAGATCCGGCAGGCGATCATTGCGTCGGATAAAAACCATTGGCTTATAGCCGCGGATTATTCGCAGATCGAATTGCGTGTCCTTGCGCATTTGTCGGGCGATGAAACCCTGACGAACGCTTTTTTGCACGATAAAGATATCCATAAGGCTACCGCCGCGCTCATTTATGATGTTCCGGAAGAGAGCGTTACCGATCAGATGCGCACGGTGGCAAAACGGGTGAATTTTGGGATCATTTACGGTTTGACATCGTTTGGTTTAGCGCGCGACTTGGGGATATTTCCTCATCAAGCGCAGCAATTCATCGATGCGTATTTTCTTCGGTATCCCGGAGTGAGCGCGTATATTCAAAAACAGATCGAGGAAGCCAGGACGTTAGGGTATGTTACGACGATTTTGGGACGGCGGCGTTCTATCCCGGAGATCAAGAATAAAAATCAGGGGATCAGGCAATTCGCCGAGCGCCAGGCGGTCAATACGCCGGTGCAGGGATCTGCCAGTGATCTCATAAAATTAGCCATGGTCAGGATCGCGCAGGATTTCAAAGAAAAAAAATTGCAGTCGCATATGACCATGCAGATCCATGATGAACTTGTTCTTGATGTTCCTTCGGAAGAGATGGAGGAGTGCGTTGCTTGTATCAGAGAGCGCATGGAAACGGTGATCGCGCTTAACGTGCCTATTCGGGTCAGTATTCAAAAAGGGAAGAATTGGGAGGAAATGGAGGACGTATAATGAAGATCGTCATGTGTGCTAGCGAGGTTGTACCTTTTGCAAAGACCGGAGGCCTTGCGGATGTTGCCGGAGCGTTGCCTCTGGCATTAGAAGAATTGGGGCACGACGTCATTATCGTTATGCCGCGGTATAAAACGGTCAAGAACGCAAAGGTCGCCGCAAAGCGCCTCGATGACGATATTTCATATTCAGTCGTCGGAAAGAAGATCAAAGTGTATTTCATTGAGAACGAAGTATATTTTGGCCGTGACGCGCTGTACGGGGATACAAACGGGGATTATCCGGATAACCTTGATCGTTTTGCGTATTTTTGCTGCCGCTGCCTTGAGCTTTTAAAGGAGATCAAGTTCAAACCCGATATCATTCATTGTCATGATTGGCAGTCGGCTCTGGTGCCGGTGTTTTTGAAGAAAAAGTTCTTCGCGGACCCTTTTTACAAAAATATAAAGACGCTTTTTACCATCCATAACATCGGGTATCAGGGGCTATTCCTTAAAGACGAGTTCCCGAAGCTCGGTTTGGATTGGAGCCTCTTTACCGTCGATACCTTTGAATTCTATGATAAAGTTAATATTCTAAAAGGCGGCTTGGTTTTTTCGGATATCATCAATACCGTGAGCCCTACCTATAGCAAGGAAATCCAGACCAAAGCGTTCGGGTTCGGGCTTGAAGGGGTTTTAGAGAAACGCAAATCGGCGCTTTTCGGTATTTTAAACGGCATTGATTATTCCATCTGGTGCCCGGAAACCGACAAACAGATCGCTCGGAATTATTCGGCTACGG
>CAZJJL010000203.1:0-2903 GCA_964546325.1 uncultured Planctomycetales bacterium
CACGGCGCGGGTTTTGGCGATCTTTTTAAGCATTGCGTTGATCTGTGAGATCGTTGTTTTTCCGTAAACACCCGGCTCCCGGGTACCTAAAAGATGCAGGTTCGGCCCGTGTATAACGAGGATCTTTAGTTTTTTAGTTTTATGAACCATGTGATATCAGGTTGTAGGTTCTCGGTTAACGATGGCATTGCACGCCGCTTACCGTAAACCGAAGTATTCGTTATTCTGCTTCATCAATAAGCATGATCGGAATACCGTCTTTGATCGGGTATTTCTTTGCGCATTTCTTGCAGACGATACGTTCGTCTTTGAGCTCAACGTCACCTTTACAGGCAGGACACGCCAGAATGTCGAGCAGTTCTTTGTCGATCATGCGTTTCCCCCGGATTTTCCTTTTGCCAGATATTGCATGCGCAGGGCATAGAGCATGTCTTCAAGCGCATCAGCTTCTTCTTTGGTAAGGTTATTCTTTGTTTTTTCCTGTAACATGCCGAGCGTATCGACGATGAATTTTGCCTGAGTCATATTCTCTTCTTTTGCGTTTGTTGCAGGGTTATCGATTATTCCCATCGAGATGCTTGCCTGTAAGGCGAGGGTCCTGATAAAAAAGTCGAAATTCGCTTCAGGAATAGCGGGTTCATCAGGCTGGTTCTTTGCCTGTTCTTTTTCTTTTGCCGCGTTCTCTTTCCAACTTTCGTCAACCTTCTTTTTTATTTCATCCATTGGTTTCTCCGTGTTCTTGTAAAGGGATCATTTTTGTATGGTAATGCCGGCATATCCGACCACGCTTGATGTATCCTTGGATACTTCGGCGCTGGTTTCATAGGCAATGAGTTTGGCTTTTGTCGCTCCCAATAATTTCGCGCATACGATCATGACAACCGCGGGAGCGTATCCGCACATGGATATGTTCAAACGGTTAATGCGCTCTATCAGCGCATCTTCGTTGAGCGTAAGGATCGCCTGAATCGCTTCGTTGTCTTTACGCGTAGCTTCTTCCAGCGTTTCGTAATGCGTCATATCTGAGCTTGCTACTATGAGTATGGAATCCTTTTTCCCTGATTTTTCTATGCTTCGGGCAAGGTTTTTGCCTATTACTTTAAGTTTGTGGAGGTCGTCAGCTAAGAAAACTATAGGTACGATTTGGAAATCCTGCTTAAAATACTGCAGGATCGGAAGCTCTACTTCAAGCGAATGTTCGTATGCGTGGGAAGTCGGATCGTGCTGTAGGAGCGTACTATCCGTAAGGATGGCGTCAGCGAGTTCTGAGTTCACTGAAACGGTGCCGAGGGGTGTTTTCCATCTGCCCTCTCTCATGATGCTAAACGGCGCGCCGTAGCCGGTATGATTGGGCCCTAAAAGTATGACCGAATCTTTGCTTTGCACGCGGCTTGCGGTTTGCGTTGCGACTTTGCCGGAATATATATATCCGGCGTGCGGCATCATGCAGGCAATGCAATCTTCGGGCGTAACCTGTTTTTCAAGGAACGAAGCGAGTTGTTTTTTTATGGCAGCGGCTGAGGATGGATAAAATTGTCCTGCAACTGCCGGCTCTCGAAGCGTTATTTTATCCATTGCCGATTGCCTCTATGAGCGATTTTGCTTTCTTGATCTGGGCAAAGGTAGCCGGATGATGCGCTTCTATAACAGTCGATATCGGGTCACGAAGGTATTGCCGTATCAGCGAAAAGTCAAAATCCCCTTCTCCGGGAGCCCGGTGGTCATCCCCTCCTGCGATATCATGCACATGCATACCTATGAGCCGAGATCCGTATGCGTCAAGAAAATCTCTGTGTTTGGCTATACCCAGGTTCTCCATGATTTGCGCATGTCCGGTATCATGCCAGTATCCGATAGCAGAATCACTGAATTCTTTCAGGATAATGCCAATTTCTTCAAAAGTGGGTATTTCCCGGTAATAATACCGTGTTTCAACTCCCAGCAGGATGTTTTTCTTGCGTGCGTAGGTATTTAACTCCCCCAGGCTTTTGAGCGTATTTTCGAAGAAAGGTTGAGCTTTCTCCCTGCGTTCCGCAATCAAGGCATCTTTAAGAGATATAAACTCAGAGGTATCTTTTTTGCCGCTCTCCAATAATTTGATGAGCGCTCGAGTCTTATCGGGGATTTCTACTCTCCCGCAATGTAAGACTACGGTGCGGGCACCGAGCCGGGACGCAGTATCGATGCTGTTCTTGGTGTATTGCACTGCCTGTGCGCGCTCTTTTTCGTTGCAGCTTGACATGGCGTAACAGTCTGGCAGCGCCTGCGCAGGCGGCATTCCGGATGGGATGGGGCAATAATTATGAACGCTGGTGATGCGAATTGCGTTTTGTGCGGCATAAACCGCGATTTCCTCGACCATCGAGGAGGTTAAGTTGAAACTCAACTCTACCTCCTCAAAACCGAGTTTTTGTATTTCAAAGACCAGGTCCTTTCCTCTGCCGTGGCGAAAAGCATTCCACGACGTAGAAAGTGCCGTACGCATTAGCGCAGTCTCCGTTGTTTCTTTCTCCTGCGCTCGCTGGGTTTTTCGTAGTGTTTGCGGTCGCGGACTTCTTTAAGGATGCCTTCTTGCTCGATTTTCTTCTTAAAACGGCGCAAGGCGGCCTCAAAAGACTCGTCTTTCTTGATCTCGATCTGAGACAATGCAATCAACTCCTTTCCATTTTCCTTCTGTCTCCAGAAGGATATTTCTAACCTGTTGTGGATCGCGGTTAGAGTGTACAAGTATATCATTCTTTATTTTGGATGTCAATGAATACTGAAGGTATAAACTATACGGGTTACAACGTCTCAATGTCACAAGTCACAAGATCGAGTTTTGTCAAAGGTATATGCGTATGCATGTACTTGTGACGTTGTGTCTTTGTGACTTTGAAACCCGTTATTGTGTAATTATCTGC
>CAZJJL010000204.1:0-2898 GCA_964546325.1 uncultured Planctomycetales bacterium
GGGCTTGCGACCTTACGCGGGTACCTCCAGGATAAGGGGCATGATATCGAAATTATCGATTGGGCGCGCAATGATTTCTTCCAATCGCTAACCCCGCTTTTTCTTGCCGGATTGTTGCGTTCTATCTACGCTTATATGAAGAAGAGCAGATCTTCGTTTGCGCGGACACTTTTGGGTGTTGTCTCCATTCAGTTGCAGGAGCTGCTCGGATTTATTCAGGACCGGCGTCTCAAAAAGCATATCCGGGCTTTTGCGCAGCGGCTGAAAAACAATAACGCCCGTATTGTCGGGGTGAAACTTTGGTATGGCGAGGCCTATCAAAACGCGAAATACCTCATACGTCTGTTAAAGAAAATATCTCCTGAAACGATCACGATCGCAGGAGGGTATCACGTTACTCTGTATGAGAAACTCTTGATGGAAGACAGCGGATTTGATCTGGGGGTTGTTTGTGAAGGCGAGTTCGATGAAGAAAAAGGTCCTTGGGAAAAGAAGTCGGTTCTTGCAAAGATTGCCGCGCGCGCTCAGCAAGGCGGTATTGAGAATCTGCTGTATCGTGTTGATGGAGCGATCCTTCAGACCAAACGCAGGGATGTAAAGGTTCACAGTTCCAAATGTATCCCCCGCTATACGCTTGATCGTGAAAAGGTGAGTATCCATGTTATGGTTGAATCGCTGGGATGCGATTGGGGGAAGTGCCATTTTTGCGTCCATCCGCAGTTCTATCCGAATTATGCGTTGCGCGATCCCGAAGAGATCGTCGCAGAGATCAAATCCATGATAGGCAACGGTATCGGTATTTTCCGTTTTGCGGGATCTGATACTCCGCCGGCGTTCGGCGCGCGTATCGCAACGCGTATAAAAGAAAATAACCTGCGTGTGGTCTTCGGCATGGGGTCACGGGCGATACGCAATGCCAAAGACCAGTTTGACGCGCTTGTCGCGTCTTACGCAACGCTGATCCGCGGAGGGATGCGGGCTGTTTTTATGGGCGGTGAAACCGGCAATGATATTATCAATGATTGCGTGATGAATAAAGGTGTCGGTTTTGAAGACCTTGTCTGGTCTATAAAAGCGCTTCGTGAGGCCGAGAAACAAGCAGGCGAAAAGGTTTTTTTAAGCCTCGCGTTCATATTTCCCGCGCCTCTTATGGGAAAGGTTACGCTTAAACAGGTTGAAGAGGATAATATGCGGCTCTTGCGTGAAACCATGCCTGATAGCGTAATGATAACGCCCCCGGGACCGTTTTTGCATACGAAGTGGTATGATGAAAAGGACAAATTCGGATTTCGGGTGGATAGTACGATTATTAAGACGGCGATGTCGTACGAATATGTTTTATATAAGCCGCCTCATCTGTGGCCGCAGCTTGATATTTCACTCGAGGGTAGAAGTTTTAAAGAGTTATTAGCTGAGTGTAATAATTTCCGGATCCGCGTGGAGAAAGAGCTGCATATTCCGACGGATATTTCCGATGAGCATTTTCTGATGTTTTATGCGGGAGGTGTCCGATCGCGCGAGCAGATAGAAAAAATAAAGACCGAGACGATGTTCGATATCGTTTCATGCGACTATTCGGCCACGAATGAGCTGTCGCAGAAAGTTAACGAATTTAGCAGGAAATTGACAAAAGGGTAGTTTAACTCGTCATTACGGGGAGCGCCCACCCGTACAGATGGGAACATTTTCCATCCGTACTAAACGTTCTTGACTTGAACAGGAAATTGTTCCTTGTTCGAACCGAACCCCCCGTCTCCGACGGAAAACAAACGCAATACTCAATACACACGACACAGGACAATACATGAAGATCGTAACGCTGCAACAAATACATAAAAATTATCTCCTGGGAAAAACTACGATCCATGCCTTGAAAGGGATCAGTCTTGAGGTCGAAAAAGGTGAGTTCCTGGCGCTTGCCGGTCCTTCCGGAAGCGGCAAAACCACTGCTTTGAACGTTATCGGTTGCATTGATAAACCGACTTCAGGTACGGCCACGATCGACGGCGAGGGGATCGGAGCATTATCAAGCGATGCCCTTGCGCAGATCAGGGCGGATAAGATCGGTTTTGTGTTCCAGAATTTCAACCTTCTGCCGGTCCTTACCGCCGTTGAAAATGTCGAGTATCCGCTTTTGAACAAATCTAATGTCGTCGGAAACAAGAGGGCCCTGGCAACGGCTGCTCTTGAAAGTGTCGGTTTGCTTAAATTTGCGAATCACCGTCCGTTAGAATTAAGCGGCGGGCAGCAGCAAAGGGTTGCGGTTGCCCGGGCAATTGTCGGTTCTCCGCTCATGGTACTTGCCGATGAGCCGACCGCAAACTTGGACCATCGCACCGGGCTTGAGATATTGCATCTTATGAAGAAGATCAATCAGGAGAATAAGACGACCTTTATTTTTTCGACGCATGACCAGAAGATCATGGATATGGCTGATCGTGTCGTTGAGATCTGTGACGGAGAGATCGTGCAATGATCACGCTTACTATTGCCGTCCGCAATATTTTCAGGCATAAAACCCGTTCTATCATAACGCTCTCGACGATAGTTTTTGGTTGTATCGCCCTTATTTTTGCCGGAGGGTTCTTTGAGGATATCTTTGATCAAATGCGCGAAAGCTACATCAAGGCGCATACCGGGCATATTCAGATCTTTCAGAGAGGGTTTTCGGAGAAGGGCGTTGTCGAGCCGTACAAGTATTTAATTAAAGATCCCGCAAAAGTCGCGGATATCGTTCGAACCGTTCCCGATGTTACGTTTGTTACTCCCCGGCTGACCTTTTCCGGTTTAATAAGCACCGGCGAGAACACTATTTCTTTTATGGGAATGGGGATCGATCCTGCATTTGAGAAAGCATATCCGTTACAGAGCAATGACCTGCGTCAAACGACCAAAAGT
>CAZJJL010000205.1:0-2895 GCA_964546325.1 uncultured Planctomycetales bacterium
GGATCATCCCCATTGGCGCATGAAATCACGGAAAATCGACATGTTCCCCGGGAATAAGGTGATTTTGAAAGAAGCCGCTGTTTTTGCGGGGGGTGTGCCGCTTATGTATCTTCCGGCATATAATCATAGTTTACGTGATCCCATGATGCATGTGCAGATGGGGATGATCCAGACTGCAGGTAGTCATGTACCCGCGCTTTGCAATAAATTCGTCTTCGCTTACCTTGGTCATTTTTTCCGTCATGCCAAAGAATGGCATGGACCTGAATTTAGCACCGACCAAAGAACCCGTTCCTTTGTCAAAATTGTATATTATTTTATCGCCTTCGATGATACCGCCTTTTTTATCTTCTAAGCGAACATGTCCTTCCGCGGTTGCGTTCTTAGTGTCGGCATTGACGACAAGCTTATCGCAATTCAGCTTTGTCCCTTTATAGATTACTTCAACCTTACCGGAAGCGACAAATTCCCTGCTATCAGCGACATATTCAACCGTGTCTCCGTTTACGGTGATCGGTTGTATGGTCGGAGCAGCAGGAGCGGTTATCTGTTGGACTAAAGCGGGTGCCTGCGTTTTATCAGAAGGAATCTGCGGAGTTTCTTGTTGCGCAGCGCTATTTTTTACTGGTTTAGCCTCATCAAGAGGTTTTGCTACTTGCGCAGGCTTCGCTTCGGAAGTTTCCGCAACAGGGCTCTCGGGAATTTTATTCGTTTCCTCTTGTATCTGGTTTTGCGGAGGAGCAGCGGTGTCTTGCGTGGTATTTGTTGTCACACTCGTTTGGTTAATCTGGTCGTTATTATTGGCAGTAACCAGATCGGCGACGCAAAAGGAACCGAAAACAAGTATACCTATGACATGCAGCTTAACTAAAAATCGATATGCGTTTGTTTTAAAAGACATTCTTATTTTTGGGGTATCTTTTTAAAATCCTCAAGGAATCGTTGAACGCCTATATCCGTAAGAGGATGTTTTACGAGTTGTTCAATTACGCTAAACGGAATTGTTGCGATATCAGCGCCGATTATCGCGGCGTCTAAAACATGAACGGGATTCCTGATAGAGGCAACAATGATCTCTGTTTTAAACCCGTAATTAACGTAAATTTGCTTGATATCTTTAATAAGATCCATACCGCGTTCGCTAATATCATCAAGTCTGCCGATAAAAGGGGAAATATACGTGGCGCCAAGCTTTGCGACTAAGAGCGCTTGTGTCGCGGAAAAACATAGCGTAACATTCGTTTTGACCCCTTTTTCCGTCAGGATTTTTACCGCTTTTAGTCCCTCCTTTATAAGGGGGACTTTAATGACGATATTCTTGGCGATTTTAGTAAGTTCTAAGGCTTCGGATACTATCCCCGCGCAATCAAGCGCAATAACCTCTGCGCTAACAGGGCCGGGGACTATGGAACATATCTCTTTGAGAATATCGTGTGCCGGCCTGCCTTCTTTGCTCATTAGGGTTGGATTCGTGGTAACGCCATCAATAAGTCCGAGTGAAACAGCCTCCCGGATATCCTTTACGCTGGCAGTATCGATAAAGATCTGCATGAAGTAACTCCCCTTTTCACGATAAGCGCTGCTCCGACAATCCCCGCATCGGAGCCTAACTTAGCCTTGCATATTCTTACCTGGCCGGCCTGGACCGGCATTGCACGTTTGCTGACGATCTCTTTAAGACGGTTGAATAACACCGGGCCTGCGTTTGCCACTCCTCCGCCGATAACGATACAATCGGGGTTAAAAACGTTCACGATACCGACAAGCGCGACCCCTAAATACGTGCCTACGTTATTCCAAACAGCGAGCGCTTTACGGTTACCTGCGCGCGCCAAGGCACTCACTTTTTCAAGGGAAAGATCTTTTCCGAAAATCGCAACGATATCTTTGTGGATACGATTGTTACCTACGTATGTTTCAAGACACGCTCTCCCCCCGCAATTACACCGGGGGCCATCGATACTTACCGGCAGATGTCCGAATTCGCCTGCGGCGTTATGAGATCCTCGATATAAACGACCGTCTTGAACAATACCGCCGCCAACTCCGGTACCAAGCGTTAAACAAACGGCATAGCGGTATCCTTTGGCCGCTCCGCGTTCCGCTTCAGCTAAACTCATGACTTTGGCGTCATTGTCTATGAAAACAGGAAAACCGAGTCGTTTTTGCAGGACCCGTTTCAAAGGTACCGCGTTCCAACCACGGATGTTCGTAAGCGAATAAACAATACCTTTTTGGGCATTTACAGGACCCGGCAGGCCGATACCTACTCCAAGAACGCTGCGCGCGTGAAGGTTCCTTTGACGCAGTATATCCGTAATTGCATGTGTAAAGCCGTTTATCAGGGCAGCTTTTGTTTTAAAAGTAGCGGTGCTGATAACGCGTTTCTCGATAAGAGAAAGTGATCCGTTAAAAAGACCAATCTTAAGATTCGTGCCGCCACAATCGATTCCAATGATGTACCGACTAGACATAGGTTTATATTGTATATGAAAGCGCCGGTTTATGCAAGCAAAAGACTGAAATTATTTATAAACTCCGTGCACGCACACGCGATTTCTTCCCGTTTGTTTTGCGCGGTATAAAGCCCGGTCAGCTTTTTCAACAAGGTGGGTTAAATCGTCGGCATCGTCAGGAAAAACAGCGATACCGATACTTATGGTAACCCGCAGTTCTTCGTCATACACACGGATCCGCTTTGTTTCCATAGCCTGGCGAATTCGCTCCGCAGCAAAACGAGCGCCGTTCAGGTCTGTCTCCGTAAGGATAATAAGGAATTCCTCTCCGCCGTATCGGCCGACCGAATCAATAAGACGAATATTATCCTTGATCACCTTGGCCACTTCTTTAAGGATAGCGTCACCGACAAGATGACCGTATTTATCGTTACATTCC
>CAZJJL010000206.1:0-1234 GCA_964546325.1 uncultured Planctomycetales bacterium
CTTCAGTCATAGATGCGGCAGCAGGCGCTTCAGAAACAGGCAT
This sequence comes from uncultured Planctomycetales bacterium, assembly GCA_964546325.1. Classification (GTDB taxonomy): domain Bacteria; phylum Omnitrophota; class Gorgyraeia; order Gygaellales; family Profunditerraquicolaceae; genus DAONEO01. The sequence continues at coordinate 44 of CAZJJL010000206.1, forward strand.
GACTTCCGGTTTTTCAACACTGATATTCTTGGCAACGCTTTTACCGTCGGCAATTATATAATCGATGCTCACGGTATCTAATGGTTTTAACTCCGCCAAACCTTTACAATTCTCATACGTCGTTTTGTCGGTAACCGCTATCGTCATTTCTTTCTCAACATCCGCCTCATAATCGAGGTACTTGACGACAACCTCATTTTTCTCAACGGCAACCGAAGAAACTTCCCCCCATAACCATTGAATATCGGAATCAACCGCCGGCGCTTGAGCCGATACAGCCGCACCTTCCATTGCGTTATCCTGTGCCTGCGAAAATCCAGGCTGACAAAACATAACTGTAGCAGCAACGATAAAGACAGGTACAATCCTCTGTTTCATCTAACGCCTCCTTGAGCATCTTACGCATGTATCCACCAAAACTCCGCACATTGTAAAACGGGAGTAGTATGAAAAATAACGTATCATACTTTGGGGCCTTTGTCAAGCACCTACCTGAGAGCGTTTATCCTCGAACGAAACTTCATATAAACACCGGCAACAGCGACGATCTTGGCTATTTCACCAGGAATAAAGGGAAGCACTCCCATCGTAAGAAGGTGCCCTGTCCCCGCGTGCGTTACAACCTTAAGCCAAACCGCGCCGCAGGCAAAAATAGTCGCGTCCGCAAGAAGCAGCATGGAACATAACGCCATCCAACCACCCGAAAAATCCTTGCTCAATTTCCCGACGATAAAAGCCGCAGCGATAAAACCAACGATATATCCGGCAGTCGGACCCGCTAAAAACAACGTCCCCGCCTGAGCGCCCGCAAAAACAGGAATTCCTGCTGCACCGAGAGCAAGATACCCGGTTTGGCTCAATGCACCACGATGAGCCCCCAAACAAAGACCTGCCCACAGCACCGCCGCAGTCTGCAGCGTAACCGGAACCGGGGTAAACGGTAAGGGTATACGCACAAAAGCGCTCAATGCGGTAACAGCCAAACAGGCAAAGAAAACGCTGAGCCGCACCGCGGAACGGCTCATCGGCAACTCACGAACAAAAATATTGGTCATTTTAAACTCCTTTATATAAGAATATCGCCTGCCTCATTGTCAACCTATTATATATAAAAACGGAACAATAGTAAAGTTCATATTGGAGAAGACAACGCGATTTCGATAGCAGTTCTCGGTGTTCGGTTAGCCCTCC
>CAZJJL010000206.1:1244-2882 GCA_964546325.1 uncultured Planctomycetales bacterium
CGTTTCTCGAGTGCCCTTAACCAAACACCGTTGACCGAAAACCGAGCACCGACTTCTACCATACCGCTGTATTTATTCTTTTGCGATCGCCAACGTGATGATACCCGCCAGCAAAAAGAACGGTCCGATGCATCCTTTGATCAAAAGCACCAGGATCGGCCACCAGCGCACAATAGCCACCCCGCCGGCCACTAACAACGCGAGCCCGAAAACGACCTTCAAGAATGTGCCGCACCCGCCCTTTCCCGACGAACAACAACATGATTTCTGCTCATCACACTTCTTTTCTTCAACCATGCTCCACCTCCTTGTTTTCACTTGGTCTTGATTTCCACCTGCGATGGATCCAACCCCACTCCGCAGGATACTTCCGAATGTACTTCTCGATGATGACCGTTAATTCCTGGATCGTCCCGGTGATAGTTTCCTCAGAGGTTGCCGCTTCTTTTATCGCAACCTCCGGTTCAAAATAAATAACGTGCGAATCATCTTTTTGGCGGACGATAAAACACGGGATGATCGCCGCTTTCGTTCGTTGCGCAAAAATGACCGGTCCGGTCGCCGTGGCCGCTTTCTTTCCGAAGAAATCGACGAAGACTCCTGCGGTACCGAAATTCTGATCGATCGGTATAAAAACGATGCCGTTTGAGCGTAACACGCGGATCGTCGAATCGACGCACACATTGCGAGGCACGCTATAAATGGTTTGCACCCCGAATCGATCGCGTTTTTTCTGGAACAACTTTTCGACGCGCTCATCGCGCATCGGACGCATGATCCCTGAAGCGGCGTATCCTTCCTGGCTTAACCGCGCGAGCAAAAGCGGAAAATTCCCGAAATGCGCGCTTACCAAAATCACGCCGTTGCCTTTGGAAAATGCCGCATCCAGATTCTCTTTTTGGGCAAAACGCACCTGCTGCTTAAGTAAACTCGGTTTGTCCATCAGAAACATGAGTTCGATCGCCGACTTGGACATATATTGAAAACAATCTTTGGCGATCGTAGCGATCTGGGCATCCGTTATATCCTTGCCAAAGGCAATTCTCAGGCTTTCCAGCGCGATCGTGCGCTGTTTTGCGGCGAAACGATATCCTAACGACGCAAGCGAACCGGCACGACGGTATAACCACGACTGGGGCAAAATACGCACAAAAAAGGTACACACGTTGATCGCTACCCAACCGGCAAAATAACTGACGTTCTTTTTAAACTTTTTAAGATTCATAATATTCCTATGCTTACGACGGGCATTCCCCCTGAATGAGCGTAGCGGTACCGCGAACCGCTCGTCGAATATCAAAAACCGTTATAGTTTATACCCGATCTTCCGTAAAAAACCCTTGCGCCAGGCGATGTCTTCGTCATTCTCAATCCCCGCCGTACGCGCTCCGTCAATAACCCCCAAAACCCCGCGTCCGCCGGATGCGGATTCGGCGATAATAACCTCAACGGGATTTGCCGTTGCGCAATAAATCCCGCAGACTTCAGGTATCTGTTTTATTGCATTCAACACATTGATCGGATAGGCATGGCGCATAAAAACTAAAAACGTATGCCCCGCGCTTAAAGCGAGCGCGTTTTCGCACGCTAATTTTTTAAGCTCTTCGCTATTGCCTTCGGCGCGAACCTTACAGGCTC
>CAZJJL010000207.1:0-2840 GCA_964546325.1 uncultured Planctomycetales bacterium
GGACGTCGAATAAAAAAGACATTTCGGTATTGGCGTATCAAAACAGGAACGGAAATCTTATCGGCAGCAGATTGCCTGTTAATTATAAAACGAATGGCGGATTCGCCAGCTGGAAGCCGCCGTCAGCATGGGATTATGTTGCGGATGCAACGCGGTTATATATTGATGATAAAGTTTCCGGCAGCAATAATTTAGGATACACAAAAGCGTTGAGTTCGCTTTCATCGGGTGTTATCCGACAGGTTTTACCCGGCGGCGGCGGTAATAGAAAAAGTATTGGTGAAGCAGCATTGAGTGGTGTTATTTCCGGTTTTACGTCCGGCATATTGCAGCAGGGTGCCAGCCGTATGGGGTTGGATAAAGAGACCGCGGCATTAATGAACGTCGGATTTACCACGGCGATATATGCGGCGACGACTCGTATTGACGGTCCGGGCAAAAGAACAGAGGTCTTTTCCGATCTCTTGAACGCGAATATCCGTTCTGCCGGCGGAAATTTCATGAGCGGCGGCCTTGCGGTATTGCGCAATAAAGAATTGTATTATCAGAAAGCTCCGGACGGCGCGTTCGCTTCGACGATGATCGATTTTGTGCGTGTTGCAAACGGTCAGCCTAATAGCTCATGGCGGCGTGATCAGGAATGGAAAGCCTATGATATGCGCCATTTGCCCGGTCAGCAGTTTAAGGTTGAGGGTTCTAGTTTCTTGGACGCGCTCGTTGGACAATACGCTTCCGCATTGCATGGCCAGGCAACCGGTACGCTTGCCGCTACGATTGTTAACCCGATGATCGGGGTAGTGGCGTATAAAAATCCTGCGCTGGGCGAGTGGGGGGAAGCAAAATGGGTGAATGTAAAGAAAGTCGATGAATATGAAGAAGGGCGGGTTGGCGTTCGGTTTTATAACGTTGGTTCTATGTATTCATGGAATTCTTTTGATAGGACTCAGGCCGATGCGGTTAATTATAAATTTGATAAGAGCAAGGCGAAGGTTGAGTCGTGGGAATTGAAGAACCCATCCGCGGTTAAAACATTATCAAACTTGGATTTTCATCGTACCAATGGCGGGATTACGTATCTTACGGGTCAAGGCGATCTTTTGAAACCGGGTGATATGTTAGGTGTTTCCATCTCGAATTCCGGTAATTTAGATATTGATAGGGGGGCATTGCAAGCGCCCCGAACGAACACTTCTTCAGGAGCATTGGAAGGAATGGGTATGACCGTTGGGAATATACATATCCCCGGGGTTCTTGGTATTCCTCAAGCGGTTATGGGGAATACGGATGGTTCCGCCTCTGTTATTCCCACGTATGCGATCGCTCAGTCAGCAGAGAACGATTATGATAATACGTTGTTGTCAACCGTTGGGGTTACCGGTGGCAATATTAGTTTGTCTTTTGATATGCATCGGCCTGGTAATGTGTTGCTTGCTCCGGGGTCTCGGTTGATGAATAGACGGATTCGGGGTAGCGTGACAACGCAAACTACGATGATAGGGGATAGCTTTAAGGTTGGAAATCGAAGGATCGGAGGCGGTGGCATTAGTTTTGGTGAAGATGGGGTTGCGCCGATTGGTTCTGGTACGTGGGCTTTATTTACTACCTTGTCTGATAAGTTCCCCGGATATGATATGCAAGCAACATTAGATACAGGGCTTGTGTATAACTGGCCGGAAGCCAATGTCTCTACGCTGAATAGGATCTTGACACCAGAGAGTCAAAGGGTGAAAGCGAACATTAACGAAGAAAGCTTAGATTGGACATTACGGATTGTGCAGACCGGAACGCAAATGTTGCCGGAAGGTGTTTTAGGGCCGGAAGTACCGGTGTTTGCTCCGCAAATGTTTGGCAGGGATGTAATATATCATTCTGCTTCTTTCTCTGAAGGAGGGGCTTCTTCGGTAAGGCCGCAGGATCAAGCAACGCGAGATTTTGAAACTTCCCGTCTTGGTGATTTTATCTATCGTTCAGTAACGCCACGCGATAATGGAGTCCTTGGCCCTGAGGTTAGGCTTTTTGATGTGACTGCTGACGCTCAACAGGGCGTTTTGGGAGCGGATTTTTCGCCGATGTTCAGGAATGTTAACCACTCTTTTAAAGATGGTTGGCAAAAAGGCCAGGCATTTATCGGGGCGGTGCAGATTAACCAACAAACGGGCAGGGTAGGGCGGGTGATCGCGGGTGAAAATAGTAATGGAGATGGCTCTTTGCAGGGCGCAAAGATTTTCTTTAATCAGAATGGTTTTGCCGCAACAGCAGGGTATCAAAGCCGATGGGAAAATATGGATGTAAGCGGCAGTTATTTTAATCAGGTAATGAATCAACCTTTAACTGCGGATACTGCGCAATTAACGGGAGCTAATGTTATATTCAGGAATGCAGGAAAAGATATTGCCGGTTTTGATCTTGGGCAAATTGCTATAGGTAATAGCCAGTTAACGCGCGGCAATGGCCTTTCATCGGGAGTTGTAAGAGATATTAATGGCGTGGGAACAGCGTTCATTTCGATCGAAGGCAGGAACCCGTTTGTTCTGGCGCAAGCGGGTGTGCCAACACATGACGTGTCGGGGCAGAAATTAGAATTAACAGATGATCGGGCCGCAGAGTTGGCCACAGCATTGCATATTGCTGACTATAATGTTAATGCGGATCGGACCAAAAATTTTGAACAGCTTACGACTGCGTATAATGCGGCTCAGGTGAAGCCGCGGGAGCTTGGTTTAAGTGTGGAGAACGGTCGGGTTGTCGCGGCCGGGCAACAGCAGCTCAATGTGCAGTTTGGGGATTTATATTCGGGCGTTGGTTTAAGCGGGGATGTGAGGGGGGTGACATTAAATAAT
>CAZJJL010000208.1:0-2760 GCA_964546325.1 uncultured Planctomycetales bacterium
GCATCTGCCGCATACTCTATCTCTATGGGGAAATTGAAGTTGCAACTTATCTCCGCGGAATCTTAAAACATTACAAACGACCTTTACCCCTTCAATCCCATGATTCTTAAGAACGCTTTTTATAATAAAATCAAAATCATCGCTGACAATAACGGGTTTAACACAATAATTCGATACGAGGGCAAGTATCCTTTTAAACCACGGATCGATCTTCACCTTCTTTAAATAAGCGCTCAGTTCTTTCCTGGTAATGCGAACCAACGCAAGTTGCCCTTGAAGGCAACGCTTCGAGCCAATGCTCCCGTTCTGCCACTCTTTTTCCAGCTTTACCCAATCGCGAGAAACGGAAAAGCGCTCAATAATATCGTCCAAAATATCAAACTGCGTGATAGTATTGTCAAAATCAAAAAACAACTGATATTTTCCGGAATAGTCCGGACACCTTGCGATCTTATTCTTGCGCGCACGCAGTATCATGGATATGTGATTGGCGAACAGGAGAAACAGCGAGGCAGCGGCATTGCTCGATTATATGGATCATGCCATCCGAAGACCTGACGCTGTTCGATTTCTCCCGGAGCGGCCTGACCCCCCGGAACCCCTTTGTATACCATCCAAAAAATTTTCTAAAAATCGACACGCTCACTCCAGGCGTATAGAAATCGATGCATCCTCGATAATGCTCGAGCATCGTATCGACGATCGTATCCGCATCCGGGCGCACGGAAGTCTCTCCATGCTCCAAGAAACGGGGTATATCCCGAAAGATCCAGGGATTCCCAAATGCACCTCGAGCAACTAAAAGGGCGTCACAACCCGTTGCATCAAACATCTTTTTTGCCAATTGCGGAGAAAAGATATCTCCGCTGGCAATAACCGGTATGCGCAACGCTTTCTTGACGGATGCAATAATCCCATAATCAACCTGCCCGCTATATTCCTGTGTTTTCGTTCTTCCATGAATAAAGAGTCCATCGATACCCGCATCCTGGCACGCTTTTGCAACTTCAAGCGCGTTTATGGAATGCTTATCCCATCCCGCCCTGATTTTAACCGTAACAGGCACCTTTGAAGTCTTTACGATGATCGAAAGAAGCCTCTGCAGCCTCAAAGGGTCTTTCAGAAGGCTTGCACCCTCGCCACGCCGGGTAACTTTACGCGCAGGACAAGCCGCATTAAAATCCAGTATATCATAGTGATATTTCCGAAGTATATCCAGACCGCGCTTAAGATACTTCTCTTCACCGGCCAAAAGCTGCACTCCGAGAGGTTTATCTTTTGCAGTCGTCGTCAAGAGGTGCTCGGTCTTCATGCTTTTGTACCCAAGCGCCCGCACATTGATCATTTCAACGAAGGCTAACTCGCAGCCAAAACGCCGATTCAACAAACGAAACGGTAGATCACTTACTCCCGACATCGGAGCAAGGATACATTTGGACTCCAACTTCAAATTTCCAATGGACCACATACCGATCCCTTACAACCTTTCAGAGGCAGGCACAGTAAAGGCGCCTCTTTAATCTATAAAAGGCGCCTTTTTACGCTTACCAATTTAGTAATTCTCTGCCAAAACCTCAAAATAAGCCTGCGGATGTTTGCACGCAGGACACTCTTTCGGTGCATCGGTCCCTTCTATCACATATCCGCAATTCAAACAATGCCACTTCACCGCTGCTTTTTTCTTAAAAACTGCGTTCCCTGCGACATTATTGATCAAGCTTCGATACCGCGTTTCATGGAACTTTTCCACTTTTGCGACCTGCTCAAAAGATCGCGCAACATCAGGAAAACCTTCATCCCGAGCGACCTTAGCGAAATCAGCGTACAGCGTCGTCCATTCCATGTTCTCACCGGCAGCAGCAGCCTCCAGGTTCGCTTTCGTGTCTTTGATCATACCCGCAGGGTACATCGCAGTGATCTCGACATCGCCACCCTCGAGATGCTTAAAAAAAACCTTAGCATGCTCTTTCTCATTATCCGCGGTCTCAAGGAAAATATGGGATATCTGCTCCAACCCTTCTTTTTTGGCCACGCTTGCAAAGTAGGTGTAGCGATTCCGAGCCTGCGATTCGCCGGCAAATGCAGCTAATAAATTTTTCTCCGTCTTAGTCCCCTTCAATGATTGAGCCATCGTAATACCTCCTCACAATATAGTTTTCCTATAGTAACGTTAGTATCTTATCATAGGTCTCTCATGCGCGCAAATACTAGTTCTCTTCGGTATTCGACTATCGGTGTCCGGTTAAAATCAATATACCGCTTGGGGCTTATAACCGTTCACCGAGAATTGCTAACCGATAGCCAGGAGATTCAATCCTGTTTTGCGATCAATATCCTTTGAGGCCTTTACACCCTTCAATTCATATACAATCACCTCAAGTACCAGGAAAACCCTCGATTTCTTACGAACGCAGCCGATAAGCGTACGCAACTTCTTCCCCATAGCCCCGTGGATATGGATCTGAGGTCCTTTTTTATTAGAAAAAACGGTGCCGATCCCCATTACTTCCCAGCCATCGCGAAAGCTAACCCAATTCGGCTCCGGGGGTATAATGGGTTTTTGAGGACCGGTCGCCATTTCACCTTCTTTAAGCGCTCCAATGAACATGAGCGTGGCTGACTTAATACGCTCCTTCTTTATGAATGCAGCCAGGGTATCTATAACGATATCATCATCCTCAAACTTCAGCACGAAAACTCTTCCTATTTTCCCTTTGGTATATTTCACGTTAATACTCCTTCGTAAAAAAATATTTTTTC
>CAZJJL010000209.1:0-2758 GCA_964546325.1 uncultured Planctomycetales bacterium
GACGCGGATACACAACCTGTAATGACCCGAATTCACCGGAGAGCACCCGGTCAAAAATATAATCCCTCAACTGCAGTGCCTGCTCCTGCCTATCCTCATCGCGAATACCCGGAAAAGCGACAAACGGGACCTTGCTTTCCTGCGCGTATCCTTTTCCTCTCTCGCCGATAACGATAAGCTCGCCGGGATGCTTTTCAAGATCGGCTACGGCGGCAGAAACCACCTGCATATTCAAACCACCCAGAAGCCCGCTATCGCTGGTAACGACGATAATTGCCTGCGGTTTAGGAGATGCTACCAGGAACGGGTGCGACGCTTTAGAGAAATCGAAGAATTCAAAATACTCTTGGACCGTCTTCATAAAAACTTCGTAGGTCTTCATTTTATGCTCAAGAGAACGGTATTGGGAAACCGCGATGTTCTTCAAAGCTTCGATAAGCGATGAAAGTCCGCGGTTAAAATCAAGGTCATTCTTTAAAGAAGTGATCGTCTTCATACGGGACGCTACTTAAATACTTCCTTTAAATAATCCTTTAAAATCTGCTCAAGGGAACTTTTAAGCTCATCCGTCATCTCTTTTGTCTGACGGACCGTCGAACAGAACTCGGGGCTTGCGCGACGGACATACTCGAGGATCTCAAGCCTGAACTTCCTCATCTGAACAACGGAAAGTTTATCGAGGATCCCGCGGCTGAGCGCATACAAATAGATCAACTGTTCCTCGATAGAAACGGGACGATTCTTATCCTGCGTTATCAGCTGATTGATCGCTTCACCGCGTCGGAGCCGCGCCTCCGCCTCTTTGGAAAGGCCTGTAGTACGCAACTGGGTCATTTGCAGAAGCTCTTTATATTGCAGATAATCAAGACGTAAGGTCTTACTCATGCTTTTCATAGCAGGCCACTGCGCTTTATTACCGATACGGGAAACGGAAAGACCGAAATCAATAGCCGGCTTCATGCCCTTGTTAAAAAGGCCTGTTGAAAAATAAAGCTGTCCGTCAGTCATAGAGACAAGGTTCGTAGGAATATATCCCGTAAGGTCACCCTGAAGGATCTCAACGATCGGAAGGAATGTCATAGAACCTCCGCCGAGTTCTTTTTTCAGAAGCCCTGCCCGCTCCATCATTTGGGAATGCAGATAAAAAATATCGCCCGGATAAGCTTCACGGCCGGGAGCGCGCTCCAAAAGCAACGATATCTGCCTGTACACCCAGGCATGTTTCGTAAGGTCATCGCTGACCATAAGGACATCCTTGCCCTGGCTCATGAAATACTCGCCGAGCATGCACGCCGTATACGGAGCCAAATACTGCTCCCCGGTAGAAACAGAAGCAATTCCGCTGACAATGATAGTATAATCAAGCGCTTCTTTTTCCCGCAAAATATCCATGACCTTCAGAAGGCTCGAATAAGGTTTACCGATACAACAATAAATACAAATAACATCCTTCCCTTTTTGATTAATGATAGCGTCCAAGGCAACGGACGTCTTTCCGGTAAGCCTGTCGCCGATCAAAAGCTGCCGTTGACCTTTAGCCAGGGGGATAATAGCATCAATGATAAGGGTGCCTGATTCAAGGGTTTCTTTCACCGGTTGACGGTCCATAACGCCTGGAGCAACGATAAACACCGGAAACGTGTCTTGCGCCTGAATAGGCCCATTGCCGTCCTGAGGCCTGCAGAGCGCATCCACAACACGCCCGACAAACGCATTACCGACGGGAAGCTTCAAAGACTGCCCCTTATTATAGACTTCATCCCCTGCGCGGATACCCGAAGGATCGCCGAGCGCAAGGATCTGCACCTTTTCCTCTGAAAAACCCATGACCAGTCCAAAGGTACCATTGGCGAATTCAACCATCTGGCCGTTAAAACAAGAAGGCATACCGCGGGCAATAACAATGAATTTCCGCACGGCCTGCACAACTCCTACCTCGCGGATCTCAAAACCCCTATCTCTAGAAACAGTACCGGTTTGATCTGACACTAGCGCGCATTCTCCTTAATTTTATTTTGCAAACTTCCGTCGAAAACAAGACTGCCGATAGTAATAACAAACCCGGCAATGATACGCGGGTCAACCTCCTCGGTCAAAGAAAGCGACCGTCCCAAAGTATCTTTTAATTTTGAAGTTATCTTTTTCCTATCGTCATCGGAAAGGGCAAATGCGGAAACAACTTTGGCGGTTTGAACATCGGCGGAGACAGTAACACCCGAAAGGCGGGAAAAACCATTATCGATGAGATCATCCAGCCATTCTTCATGGATAATGCGCTTGACGTTCTCGGGGAGCACGTCGCAAATAAGATCGCACGCCTTACCAACAGCACCTTTTGCGATACGATCTTCTATTTCAGCAAGCAGCGCATGCCGCGATTTTTCCGCCTGCTCCATCATCTCTTCGCTTTTTGCGCGCACCTGCTTTATGACCGATTCGCGCTCGGCCTCGGCTTGCTGAATGATCTGTTCTTTAAGTTTTTGAGCTTCATCCTGCGCTTGCGCAATGATCTCCTGGGCTTGAGACTTTGCTTCTTCAGATTGCTTTACAATCCTTTTTTCCTTAGCTTCATAATCTTCTTTAAGCTCATCAAGGTGGCGAGTTGCATTGGCTAAGTTTTGTTGCAGGATCCTTTGCAGAAAAAAGATCAAAATGCCGAACACAACAAGCATCATAAAAATCAAGGAGAAAATAAGCATGCAACACCTCTTTCTATATGTTATCCTGTGATATCACAATCACTTAGATATATTGTATA
>CAZJJL010000210.1:0-2707 GCA_964546325.1 uncultured Planctomycetales bacterium
GATCTTTCGCCCACCCCAGATGCAGCAATCGCTCCCCTAACTGCAAGCCTTCGGCGATACAAACATCCATATTGCTATATTTAAAAGCCCCTGTCCTTCCCACAAGAAAAAGATTCTCATATGAAGCAAGAAACGCCTTCACCCGGTCAAGATATACCCGGTAATCAGCAGTATAGATAGGATACGCATAGTCAACACGCTTGACCATATGAGACAACACTTCAAAACGCTTTAAAAGCGGCAACTCGCTGATCACCTCGTGCGCGATCTGTATATCGTCTTTCTTCCACATAGCGTCGTCCCGGTCGCAGAATATCTCGACACACACACCCGTTTTATCAGCCGGCGCCATTGCCTTTGACCAATTCTTCGGTTCATGCAGCCTTCCGAAAATTTGATCGTGGGGAAAATAGATCCAGTGGTCATCAGTATACGATGCGCGGTCCAACTCGAGAAAAACACAGATAAGGCTACGATAACGCAACGCGTGCGCAGCGCCTAAAACATCCTTCGGCGCCTGAAGCAACGCAACTAACTGGGTGATCGGCATCGTTGAAACAACCTGCGCGCAGGGAATTTCATCCTTCCCATCCCTGATCACCGCTTCAATACGCTTGCTTCGACACGCAAACCCGGTGACCTCATGCCGCAATCGCACATCGATCCCCTGGCTCAATCGGCATGAAAGCTCTCCGATGCCGCATAAAGGATATAAAAAAGTATCGGTAAAGGAAGTGACGTGCTTGCGCCTACGCAATGCGTGCAAAACCACGTTTTTCAAAGAAACCCTTTGCAGACGAAGGTCTAAAAATTCGGCTGAAAGCTCCTCACACGGAATACCCCAGACTTTTTGCGTATACCCCTGAAAAAACAGCTCAAACAAGCGGTCTCCAAAACGGTTCCGCGCCGCGTCAGCAAAAGAATGCTCTTGCAGAGGGAAAATATTCCGAAGTATATATGTAGAAAAAGCAGCGACGACATCTCGAAGGGATAAACTCTTTAACACGGAAAGCGTCAGCGGGTAATCGACAAATATCCCGTTGCGGAAAATGCGGCTTTTTCGTTGTATACGCAAGGCATTATCACCGATGACGCTGCAAAAAAAATCCTGTACTGCCCTATCGGTCGTAAAAAACCGGTGCCCCCCCAGATCAAAAGAAAAATCGCGGAAAGAAACTGTCCTGGCGAGGCCGCCGACACAATAATCCTTCTCAAGAACACAACAATCATCCCGCAACAAAGACGCGCAGGATAACCCCGATAACCCAGCTCCGATAATAACCGTTTTATTTCGCATAGGCACAAAACATGTTGCGCGCGCGTAGTTAATAGCAATCGTGTTTATTATAAAGGCAAAGCATTTGATACACAAGGGAAAATAGCGATCTTCGTTGTCCAGGCGCATATTTTAGTTGCAAAAAACACCGATTTCATGTATGATATTAAAGAATTGGGAGAAATAGATGAAACCAACACATACCTATGCCATTGACCGGGAATTGATTGCCGACCGCATCGTTGAGAATGAAGCGGTGATCCTCAACCTCGACAACGGCATGTATTATAGCCTTAACGAGATCGGCACGCGTGTCTGGCAAATGGTAGACACGGGAAAAAGCTCCGCCGATATCGTCAAAACCCTTCTGCAAGAATATTCGGTGAAACCGGAAATCCTGGAAAAAGATGTCGAAGCGATCATTACGGAACTATTGCAAGAAAAATTAATAAAAAAATCACGAGGTAAGGCATGAAAGAAAAAAACTCCCCCAAGGATCTCCGCCACTCCCCCGAGAAAAAGCCGTATACCAAACCAACCATTGTTAAATACAGCAAGCTGAAGAAAAGCTATCTGGGCTCTATGGATCTCTCAACGTTATCCGTGCAACTGCTCGTATAACAAGCCACACCCTGAACCACCCTACAATCGTATGCTCGTAAGTATTATTATTCCTGCTTTTAATGAAGAAATCCTTCTCCCTGCATGCCTTGAGGCAATAGCAAAACTTGATTTTCCTTCCGATAAATTCGAAACCATTGTTATCGATAATAACTCGACAGACAGAACAAAAGAAATAATCCGGCGCTATCCGGTTCGCTATGTCTTTGAGCCCATCCGTAACCGCGCAATGGCGCGTAATGCAGGGATTCGCCTTGCGCAAGGCACGTTCATCGCGATGACCGATGCCGACTGCATTGTCCAGCCGAATTGGCTGAATGTGCTCCTGAGCAATTTTACCGATGATACCATTGCTGCGTGCGCCGGCCCCTATACAGGCGGCTCTGCAACGCACCTTTTGCAACGTTTCAATCAAGACCATTTCGAAAGAACGATTGTTAAAAATCACGCGTCCATATCCCCTTTTCTTGCCGGACCAAACGCCATGGTAAGGAAATCGGTATTTGAACAAATCGGGCTTTTTGATCCGGCTTTTGTCACCATGGAAGACCTTGAATTTGCCTACCGCATATACGCTGCCGGATTACAAATTCGTTGGACTGAACAGACAAAAGTCTCCCATGAATTCTCCCCCTCGCTTCCGAGTAATCTAAGAACATGGTTTGGCTATGGCGCTCATGCGGTGCTGCTTCGTAAAAAATATTCCCGCGTCCTTCATGCGCTAACCAGCTTCCATCCAAAAGAGCTCCTCAGCATACTACTCCGCTTCCTTGGCTTATGCAAAAACGTATGGACAAGCCGTAAAGGGAT
>CAZJJL010000211.1:0-2703 GCA_964546325.1 uncultured Planctomycetales bacterium
GGTAAAGCTACGCTCGATCTTTTTTTTCAGTATATTCCGGATGCGGAGAGAGAGACCTTACGTGCTGCTTTGCGTGCGCCGGTTGTTCCGCCGACCTATGAATTAGAGCATCACCTGGTGCGTCCCGATGGTAATGTGCGGGTTGTGTTGCAAAAAGGGGTCACTAAGGTCGATGAAACGGGAAAGCTGATCGCTCTTATCGGGACTACCCAGGATATTACGGAACGAAAGCAGATAGAAGAGTCGCTTCGTTTTACGCAGTTTTGCGTCGATCGTGCCGGTGAGGCGATCGTTTGGGTTGATCAAGGCGGAAATATTTTATACGCGAATGAAATGGCGTCCCGTATTTTTGGTTATACGGATACGGAGATGCGCGCTCTTACGATATCCGATCTTGATCCTAACTTTACGGCGGAAGTTTGGAAACAGCATTGGAAAAATATCCGAGACCGTAAGCTTTTGATCTTTGAGACGACTAACCGTGTCAAGAATGGCCGGTCGTTCCCTATGGAAATTACGGAAAACTTCATGGAGTACGGGGGCAAAGAGTATGTTATAGCATTTATGCGTGATATAACGGAGCGCAAGCTTGCGCAGGAAAAGTTGTTAAAGGCCCGCGACTTCTACCTGCATTTGTTCGAGGATTTTCCGACGCCTATGTGGAGGGCGGGAGTTGACAGTACCTTCAATTATTTTAATAAGGCGTGGCTTTCATTCCGGGGAAGACCCCTTGAACAGGAGTTTGGCGGCGGATGGCTTGAAGGCATCCACCCGGAAGATCGGGATTTTTTCTCTACCACATATCAATCGGCGTTCCAGGGTAAGAAGCCTTTTCATGTGGAGTATCGGCTCGGGTATCGTGATGGGGGGTATCGGTGGGTTTTCCATATGGGACAGCCGTTTTTTGGCATCTCCGGAGAGTTTTTAGGGTATATCGGTTCGTTCTACGATGTTTCCGAGCGCAAAAGAGTTGAGGAAGCCTTAAAAATCAGCGAAGAGCGTTTTAAGGTGATCGTCGAGAGCGCCGGTGAATGGATATGGGAAGTTGATGCGCAGGGGTGTTACACGTATTCGAATCATACCGTAAAGAACCTGTTGGGATATACTCCCGAAGAAGTTATAGGAAAAAAATATTTCTATGATTTTTTTGATCCTACCGAAAAAGAGTCGCTTAAAAAACTTGTTTTCGAATGTTTTAAGGAAAAAGCTCCTATGCGCAATTTGGTTAATGTTAACGTGCATAAGAATGGGCACAAGGTTGTTATTAATACGACCTGCGTTCCGGTGCTTGATAAACAGGGCGATCTTGTGGGATATCGGGGCGCCGATACTGATATTACGGAGCGTATTCGTATTGAAGAGGCTCTTCGCGAATCCAGGACATACCTTGATCAAGTATTAAATACGGTAGCCGATCCTATTTTTGTTAAAGATCGACAGCATCGATGGGTGTTTTTGAATGACGCGTTTTGTGAGTTTATGGGGTATGAGCGCTCGCAACTTATCGGGAAATCCGATTTTGATTTCTTCCCAAAGCAGGAGGCGGAGGTTTTTTGGGAGAAGGATGAAATTGTGTTTACTTCAGGGGAAGGTAATGTGAACGAGGAGCTTTTTACCGATGCCAAGGGCATGGTGCACACTATTGTGACCAAGAAGACCCTCTATCGTGGGGTTGATGGTACGGCCCATCTGGTAGGTGTTATCCGAGATATTACCGCGTGGAAAACCGCGCAACAGGAGGTCGCGCGAGTCCAGGCCCGGTATACCGAACTGATCAATAACCTTACCGTCGGTGTTTACCGGAATACGCCGGGAGCTCAGGGGCATTTTCTTGAGGCTAACCAGGCCATGATAACCATGTTCGAGGCTGATTCTAAAGAGGAATTCCTGAAATGTCCGATTGTCGATCATTATGTCCATCCGGAACAGCGACTTTCTTTTAGCGAAAAAATGCTTAAACAAGGATATATCAATAATGAGGAAGTTGAAATGGTGACCTGCAAAGGAAGAAAATTCTGGGCGTCTATTTCCGCAGTCATGAAAAAGGATGCGCAGGGCGCTATTTTCTTTGATGGTATTGTTGAGGATATCACCGCCAGGAAAAAAACGCAGGAGGAACTTGTTTTAGCTTACTCGAAACTACAGCAAACGCAGCGAGAACTTATACAAACAGAAAAGATGGCTTCGCTGGGTCGTTTTTCCGCGGGGGTTGCGCATGAAATACGGAATCCTCTTGCGATCATTCTGGGAGGAGCGGAGTTCCGTGGTTCAAGGCTGGGGACTACCGATAAAAACGTTAACACTGTTCTTGCTCAGATCAAAGATGCCGTGCTGCGCGCTAATATCATCGTCAAAGGTCTTTTGCGTTTTGCACGTCAGTCGGAGTTAATTACGGAACGCGTTAAGGTTACGGATCTTATTCAAGATACGCTGGGATTGTTTAAATACCGGGCGCCGCTTGAGAATATAACTATTGAGACGGATTACGCCGACCACGATGCTTTTATCGACGTTGATAAAAATCAGATACAACAGGTTTTTTTCAATATTTTAATGAATGCTCTTGAAGCGATGCCGCAGGGAGGATCGATCCGTGTCCGAACGTACCATGTATTGCCTCAGGAGGCGGGAGTCAGCGCAGAGAAGTCGTCCGTTGTTATCGCTTTTGAGGATACGGGGGAAGGGATATTAAAAGAAAACCTG
>CAZJJL010000212.1:0-2651 GCA_964546325.1 uncultured Planctomycetales bacterium
GTATCCTGGGAAAAACAAGGATGCTTGATGAAGAGGAGACGCGCGCATTGCAGGAAACATCGCTGGATTTTATTGCGAAAAGGAAGGTTTTTATCGGGCAAGTAAAAGCGATCGACGATCTTTTTGAGGCAGGAGAGTATGTTCAGGCCCAGGATCTATTTGATGCTCAGGCTAAAGCGTTGACCCGTCAGTTGCAGAGTAATGATCAAGACATTGAAGAACGTCCGTATGAGGAGATCGCTGCTCGGAGTAAGGCAATACGCCTGATGATGAAACATGCTTTAGAAAGCGGCGTTATCTTAGGTGTCGCCAGCCTCGCGTTCATAATATTGTTCGGGTATTTTTTTCACACTTCATTTCCCGGCGTATGCTGCGGCTTAAGCAGGCGGCTGAAGAATTAACAAAGGGAAAATTTGGCGTGCAAGTCGATGTCCTTCCGGGCGATGAGGTCGGGGATTTGGCCGCGCAATTCAATACGATGAGCGCTGAGCTTAAAAGGTTCGAGGAATTAAAGAACAGTTTGACCCATATGTTGGTTCACGACCTTAAGAATCCCTTAAGCATCATTTATGGCGGTATGGATTATTTGAAGGCTGATCTTGACAGTAAGCTTTCCGAGCATGACAAAAAGATCTTTCGTATGGTTTTTCGTTCCGCAACAGAGTTGCAGAGAATGGTTGGCAACATACTCGATATACAGAAAATGCGTGAATCTAACGGAAAACTTGCTATGGAGCCGTTTGTTCTTGCTGAAGTCGCGCAACAGGTTATTGATCAGGAGAATATTATAGCTGTTTCGGAGGAGAAGACGATCTCTTTGGAGGTTATTGGAGATGTGCCTTTGATAAACGCGGATAAGGAGCTTATTCGAAGGGTTATCGTTAATTTATTGAACAATGCTTTGAAATTCACCCCTTCCCATGGAGCCATTGGTGTGCGGATTTCATATAGCGAATCGGAAAAGAGCGTTTTTGTGCAGGTTAAGGATACCGGTGAAGGTATTTCCAAAGAGAATTTAGAGACTGTTTTCGGAAAATTTGTGCAGGTTGGTCCGGAACGCTCTAAGATCGGCCATGGTTTAGGGTTGACCTTTTGTAAAATGATGGTTGAGGCGCATGGCGGTAAGATTTGGGCTGAGTCGGATGGAAAGAATAAAGGGTCTGCGTTTATTTTCTCTTTGCCGGCGTAGCTCGGGGCATTTTTTTGAGGCGTATTTTTTAGTTCCGGAACATGTGCGTTATGCTCGCTCAATCCGCAAGGCATGTGTTTTGTTAAGGAGAGAAGAGTATGAGAAATATCATGTGCGTCCTGCTCGTTTTTTTCAGTATCACCGGTGTATTGTGTGGTTGTGAAAAAAAAGTTACCATGAATCCCCAGACTCCTGAGGAATGGCGCGCGTACGTGCGATTCCGTCGCGATGAGGTATTGCGCGACCTTTTTAAGGTCAGGCCTTCTGCGCGCGCGGAGATCTCGCGGGCGAAGGGATATGCGGTCTTTACCAGCCTTAATGTGAATCTCCTTTTGGCTAGCTTTACCGGTGGCAGAGGTTTGGTGCATGAAAACGGGTTATTCGGGAAAGAAACTTTTATGCGTATGGCACAAGCCGGCATAGGTTTAGGGTTGGGAGTGAAGGATTTTCGCGCGGTATTTATTTTTGATAATCGTTCGGTGATGGAAAAATTCCTTCGGAGCGGATGGCAATTTGGAGCGGAGGCTGATGCGGCTGCCAAAGGCGGGGGGGCCGGAGCTGCTACGAGCGGCGCGGTTGCCGTTGCTCCAGGTTTACGGGTATATCAATTAACGGAAAACGGCCTTGCCTTACAGGCAACTGTTCACGGAACAAAGTTTTGGCCTGATGCGTATGTGAACGGCACAACAGATAAGGATGATTAAATGCGGCGTTTACCAGGGGAGGGAGTGCGATGAAAAATAGGATCGGTCTCATATTGGTTTGTATCGTCGGGTTGGTGGTTTTTTGTTGGGTGCGGGATTTTATAATCAAGAATGTCATTACGGTCGTCGCGACCAATGTTACCGGTGCCCCTGTGCATATCGGCGGTTTTTCTTTAAGTGTGATCGGCCAGTCGGTAAAGATTACCGATTTTAAGATGTATAACCCTCAAGGATTTCCCCGCGATACGATGGTTGATATCCCTTTGATGAAAATATCGAGCAATATCTTTCCCGCTTTTTTCGGTAAGATCCATATCCGTCAACTAACGCCTAATTTACAGGAAATGTGAATGGACAAGAATAAGGAGAGGAAATAAAACGTTGATTCGCTTGCGATCACGCAGAATCGCGATTCAAATTCTAAGCCCGCAAAACAGATGCCTATGCAGATGGATCTGGTTGAGCTTAGTATCGGAAAAGTGATCAGCAAAGATTATAGCGTATCCGGTCAGCCGGCGCTTAAGGTGTATGATATCAATATCAAGAAAACATATAAGAATATTACGAGTGCGCAGCAATTAGCCGCTTTGATCATTGCTGAGCCTTTGAAAGCCGCGGGAATCCAAGGGCTATCGGTATATGGGGTTTCTATGCTGACGGGAGTCGCGGCACTTCCGGTAGCAGTCGGGTTTATTTTTGCCGGTAAGGATTCTGCAAAGGCGCAGTATGGAGTAGGTTGGGATGCGGCCTATGAGGCG
>CAZJJL010000213.1:0-2606 GCA_964546325.1 uncultured Planctomycetales bacterium
CCCTGTTGATGCCGCAAAGAACTCGATCGTTTCCTACCCGCATTTATCGAAAAAGAAGCTTGAATCCTTATGCGCGTACGCCTACCTTTCGTATTACTTTACCCCCGGCTATATCCTTCGGCAATTGTCGCGTGTTAAGAGCCCCGCCGACCTTTTTAACAAAGCTTCTACGGCTCTGAGGTTCTTTTTTAAGAACTTCGTTGCCTCCGCATAACCTTACCTATATATTTAATAGATTCCTATTGACAAAAATGCCTATGTATGATATATACTGGAATTACGGTAAGTACCATAAGTAAAGGGGTTTAGGAAGTACGCCGAACAAAGGGAGAAGGATGGTATCCGTAGCAAAAGTAGACGCGCGATTCATTTCCGCAAAAGAGCTGGTGAATACGTTTAATATTACATACCAAACAGTGAACCATTATACTGATTTTGGCTTGTTACCGGTCAGCCTTAAGCGCGGTAATGTCAGATTTTATGACCGTTCGTTGGTTTCAAAAAGACTTCGTGAAATTAAGGTTTTGTCAAAAGAAGGTTATTCATTGCGTTTGATTCGTAAACGGCTTATCGGGATTTAATACTAACAAGTATATTGGGGAAAAAGACGCTCCAAAACAATGAATAATCAAAAAAATATAGGAAATCAGGGATATAAGGGCCTAATTCGAGGTTTAGAGTTAGGCCCTTTTTTTTATTATAGGAGTGAAAGTTGAGTTATTTCAAGGTGTTAGGATTTAATAAAGAGCCTTTCTCTACGAGCCCTGATCCCGAGTTTTTTTATCTCTCAAAAGAACACGAAACCGCTTTGACAAATATACTTATTGAATTACGCTTGAAGCGAGGGCTTTCCGTTATTTTAGGTGATGTCGGTACCGGTAAGACCACCCTTTCGCGAAAGCTCATTCAGGAATTGCGCGCGCGCGAAGATTTTATTTTTCACATCATTCTTAATCCTTCGTTTGAAAGTGAAGAGGCGTTCCTTAAATCATTGGTGCGAAATTTTGAGATCACTGATTTTCTCGGTATTGATAATCCTTCCATCCTTGATTTGCGCGAAGCATTGGAACGCTTTTTGTATCAAAAAGGAGTTATTGAAGGCAAGACTGTTGTTATCTTGGTTGATGAAGCCCAGAAACTTAATGAGGCAACTTTAGAAAATTTGCGTATCTTGCTTAATTACGAAACAAATGAGTTTAAACTACTCCAGTTGATACTTTTGGGACAGCTCGAATTTTATTCGCGCATTGTGAGTATGCAGAATTTCTTTGACCGCATCAGTTTTAAATACACCTTGAATCCTCTTGATTTTGATGAGATGAGTGAAATGATCGATTTCCGCATTCGTCACGCGGGATTGCAATCGGGGGAGCATGTTTTTCTTGAAGATGCGTTACGTGAGATCCATGCCTACACCCGCGGGTATCCGCGACAGGTGAATATGCTTTGTCATAAAGCGTTAAAGCTTTTAGTGCTCAAAAGTAAAAGTGTCGTGGATGGTGAAATTATTAAAGAATTGATCGATGAA
Source organism: uncultured Planctomycetales bacterium (assembly GCA_964546325.1). Lineage (GTDB taxonomy): Bacteria > Omnitrophota > Gorgyraeia > Gygaellales > Profunditerraquicolaceae > DAONEO01. The sequence continues at coordinate 1,529 of CAZJJL010000213.1, forward strand.
GAAGTGCGGTCCGGGTGGCAGCGTAAACACCATATCCTGCAAAAGACCGGGATCACGGTTAACTGATTATGAGCTATATCCATAAAGAGAGAAAAAAGAAAACCAAGTACATTTTCATTCCTGCCGCTACCATTGGAGGACTTATCCTTGGTGTCGGTTTGAATATGCAACAACGCGACCATTCGCTTACCTTGGTTTCTTCACGCGACATGATGCCGGATACCAGTATCACCAGCAATATGAGCCGTATATCCGATGCCCAGAACGGAAACAGCCGATCGTTGAGTGAGAGGTTCTCAGCCGGCACCCGTAGTTTGTATCAGACCGGTGCGCAAGCAACCGGCACTGACCGCAGCTTTTCACGCTTGAAGGAATACATAAAAGAAGTGGAGACAAAGAATAATTCCATGCAGGACAAGCTTGAGCTTTTGACGAGCGCGATCGCTTCTAAAGAAAAAGAGCTCATGAAACTCAACGACGACATTGCCAAGCTCAATACGACACTGAAACAAAAAGAAGACGATGCCGTTAATATGGAGCTTATACGTCTTGGCATGGAGAATAAGATCAAGGATCTAAGCGCAAAGTTGGAGACCCTTACGAGTACATACGCGACACTTGAAGATCAATTGACCGTTACACAGCGCGAGAAGGGTATGCTTGAGACGGAACTTGCCGATTTGAAAGATACGTATAAGAAGCAATCAATTGTCGGTGATTCGCTGAATAAGAATATCGCAGCACTTACCTCTTCGCTTAATAGCAAGGAAGGTGAGCTTCGAAAGGTGCAGGACGATCTTTTAAGGCAGACTGAATTAAGCGATTCATTGAATAAGAATATCGCCGAATTAAATAACGCGCTTATAGCAAAAGAAGGGGAATTGGTGCGCGTCAAAGAGGATTTGCGCAGGCAGGTTGAACTCGGCGCTACGTTGAATAAAAACATTTCCGATCTGAATGCGATCGTAGCCAGCAAAGAAGGGGAAATGGCGCGTCTGAAGGATCAGCTTAAACAGCAACTTGATAATGCCGAGGCTTTAAATAAAAAGATAACGGATTTGAATCTTGATCTTACCCG
>CAZJJL010000214.1:0-2562 GCA_964546325.1 uncultured Planctomycetales bacterium
GTATTCTCAGAGGGAAGAAACGCGCAAAAAAGAGATGGAAAAACTGGATAAAGTATTACGACAATAAAAAGGACATGACCATGAAGGTACTTATCATCGCTCCTCATATGGACGACGAAGTCCTCGGATGCGGCGGGATCATCTGCAAACATAAGGCGCAGAAGGATACGGTTGACGTTGTTTTTATCGCCCATAGGATATACGATCATGTTTTTCAAAAAGATAAAAGCGACCTTGAGCAAAGCCATGCGCTCGAAGCCAAGAAAATACTGGGATCTGACTCTGCCGCATTCCTGGACCTTGCCGACGAACAACTTGACGCAAGCGTCCAGAATATTATCGTCGCACTCGAGAAAGTAGTCGCCTCAAAACAGGCCGATATCGTCTATCTCCCCTTTAGAGGAGACAACCATCAGGACCACCGCGCGGTGTTTGATGCATGCCGCGTTGTCTTCCGGCCATCGGCAACGGCTTCCCTCAAGACCCTGTACATGTACGAAACGCCTTCTTCAACCGAACAATCGCCCCCGATGCTTGAAAATGCGTTTCTCCCGAACCATTTTGCCGATATCAGCGAACATTGTGAGAAAAAAATCGCTGCCCTAAGATCCTATGAAACGGAACAGCGCACCTTTCCTCACCCCCGCTCGCCGGAAGCGGTTATGACCTTAGCCCAAAAACGCGGCATTGAATGCGGATGCCGCTACGCGGAGAGTTTCATGATCATACGCGACATGTGGAGATAATGCTATGCGAAATTCCCATAAACCTTACATCCTGGGGATCATACCGGCGCGGGGAGGAAGCAAAGGGATACCGCTCAAGAACATAAAGAATATCGCGGGTAAACCTTTGATCGCCTGGACCATTGAAGCAGCGTCCCAAGCAAAACTCCTGGACCGCGTTGTCGTTTCAACGGAAGACAGGCGTATCGCAAAGGTCAGCCGCGCCTACCATGCGGAAGTCTTAGACCGTCCGAAAACGCTGGCAACGGATGTTGCCTCGACATTGGACGTTCTCCGTCATGCAGTCAAAAAGATACCCTGCGATATCGTTGTTCTCCTGCAAGCGACCTCTCCGATACGAAGAGCGGGGCTGATTGACCGATGTATCCGCGAATTCATCTCCAACAACTATGACTCCCTTGCTACGGGATTTATATGTAAATACATGGAATACGGCAGTGACGTTACCACAAACGCGCGGAGAAAAGAGCTGCGAAGACAAGACATCAAAGGTTTCTTTTACGACGACGGGAACATATACATTATCCGGGCGTCTCTCATTCGCAAGAACGAGCGCTATGGTGCCGTTATCGGCAGAAAGATACTCAGCAGATGGGAAAACCACGAAATCGATGACCCGTATGATTTCTGGGTTGCAGAACAGATATTAAAGAACCGAAAGCATATCCGATTTACCGATGAAGATAAATAAGGATCAAACAAGCCTTTCAAAATTCAAAACCGGAATGTTCCATTATTACCGGGCGCAGGGACATATCGCCGCGTATATTGCCAACCGCATTCGCTGGCATTGGTACCCGCGCTTTCGTTTTGTGTGCGCCTTCCCGGATCATGTCGACATCGAGATCTCATCGGCCTGCAACATGCAATGCCCTATGTGTTATACGATAACCGATGAATTCAAGAAACGCGTGCAAAAACAATCCATGGATCTTTCGCTTTTTACAAAGCTCGTCGCCGAATGCGCCGACAACCGTATCTATTCGATCAGGATCAGCCTCAGAGGAGAGCCGTTTATCCATCCCGACGTTATCCCGATGATCCGCTATGCGAAACAAGCGGGGATAAAAGAAATCTCGGCACTGACGAACGCCCTGGCGCTTACGCCGGAACTCTTCGCAAAAGCTATGGAAGCAGGGTTAAGCTGGCTGACGATCTCCTTTGACGGCCTGGGAGAGACATATGAAGGTATCCGAAAACCGGCGCGCTTTGCCGAGGCTCTGGCCAAGATCAAAGAATATCACCGCATCAAGAAAAACGCAGGATCGATAAAACCGGTCATAAAGATCCAAACGGTCTGGCCGGCTATCAAAAACAACGCAAAAAAGTATTTTGAGACATTCGCGCCTTATGTCCAGGGGATCGCCGTTAACCCGCTTATCGACTACCTGCACAAGGACGATCGTATCGAATATATACGCGATTTTGTATGTCCCGTGCTCTATCAAAGGCTCGTTATAGGATCCGACGGTATCGCGCTTTTATGCTCCAACGACGAGTTCTGTCTTCACGCGGTCGGTGATACCAACAAAGAAACGATCAAAGCTATCTGGCACGGGAAAAAACTTACCGAGGCACGAAAGATAAACGAAGCGAAACGGTGCGTGCACGATCTCTTGCCCTGTAAGCACTGTTTTCTTCCTCGAAAAACAATACCGGTAGCAGAAACATTCGGTAACGGAACGCTGATCGTCGAAAAATATCTCAACCGTCCTGATTCGGTGGGAGCCTAATCTGCGCATTACCATACATCAACCGGAACCCCTTCCCTGGCTGGGATTATTCCATAAGATCCCCTCGCTCGATACGTTCGTGA
>CAZJJL010000215.1:0-2552 GCA_964546325.1 uncultured Planctomycetales bacterium
GTTGAGACTGCCGCAGTTTGCGCCGCTGCTTTTATCCGCTTCTATGAAAACAGTTAAGTTCATAACCCTTGGTTGTAAAGTAAATCAATACGATACCCAGGAAATTCGTGAGCGTTTTTTAAACGCGGGGTTTCGCGAGGTCGATGGAAAAGCTTTCGTGTATGTTATTAATAGCTGTACGGTTACCCATAAAGCCGATAGCGAATCTTTAAACGCTGTCCGTCGATGTTTGCGGGAAAACGATAAAGCCAACATAATCGTTACCGGTTGTTTTGCGGAATTAGACCGCAAAAGGATCGAAGCAGAGAAAGGTGTTCGTTGGATCGTCAAAAATAAAGACAAAAAAAAGATCCCATTTGAGCTATCCGGCTGGCCTTTGAGCAGGCCTGTAAATACGGAGTGCGATGGGATAACTTTTTTTAAATCACATTCGCGTGCCTTTCTTAAAATTCAGGATGGATGTAATAATGCATGTTCGTACTGCAAAGTTCCGCTTGTGCGCGGGCACTCGAGAAGTAAACCTCTTACGAAGATCATAGAGGAAGGCAAGAATCTTGCCGCGAATTCATACAAGGAGATCGTTTTGACAGGGGTTTGTTTGGGGGCTTACGGTAGAGATCTTAAGGCTGGTCTTGATTTGGTTTCGGTTATTGAAGAGTTAGAGAAGATCCCGGGGATATTGCGAATTCGCCTGAGTTCCATCGAGGCAAAAGACGTAAGCCTTGCGTTATTGAAAAAGATGGCACGTTCAAAAAAGCTCTGCCGGCATTTACACCTGCCTTTGCAAAGCGGGGATAACCATATCCTGAAGTTGATGAACCGTCGATATACCAGGGAAGATTATCTGCGTATTGTCGCGCAGGCAATGAAAACTATCCCGGGTATTGGCATCACAACCGATATCCTTGTCGGATTTCCCGGCGAAGAGGATGAGCACTTTAATAATACGCTGGCGCTTGTTAAATCCATAAATCCTTTGCGGGTTCACGCGTTTTCCTATAGCAAAAGAGAGGGTACCCGGTGTGCGTTGCGCGGTGATGCTTTGGTTGATCCGTGTAAGGTTAAAGAGCGAATGCGTCGGTTATCCGCTTTGGCAGATAGCTGTACACGTTCATTTTGTGAGGGTTTTATCGGTAAGGTTTACGATGTGCTTTTAGAGGCAGAGAGTAAAGATAAACCCGGATTTTGGGAGGGGTATACGGATAATTACATCAAGGTTTTACTGAAAAAAGGACGCAGGATGATTTTAGCTAATACCTTGATTCCTTTAAAGTTACGTACTTTCAAAGAAAGTCGCATGGTATCTTTTTAGAAGGAGGGAGTATGAAATCTAAAACCATTAGAAAACTGTTTTTTGGTATAGTTTTATTCGTTTTTCCTTCACTTTTGTTCGCGCAGGAAAGTTTGACGATCACTACGTATTATCCCTCACCCGCAGGAAGTTATCAGGATCTGGAAGTTGTTAATCTCTTAACGGTAAATACAAATATTATGGCTGGGCCTGCAGCTGTGGCAACAAATCCTTTTGCTACAATTAATGCGGCAATGAGCACAGCAGCAGGAAATGGTCAACCCGCGAGAATGGCTGTACTCGGAAGACATACGGGTAATGCGAATACATTTGGTGGAGTTGGGGCGTCTGTTTTTACGAATTTAGCTTCAGGTATAGGAAATGCTCGTTATTATACTGGTGTTTATGCTCAAGAACCAGCTGCAGGTGTTGGTTTTAATGATAATACATACGCGGGGATCTTCTGGGGGGACGTTTATGTTGCCGGAAATATTCGCGGACCAAATCTTGGTTTGGGCGTCGTACAGTGCAGTAATTATGGTGAAGGCGCTTCTTTAGCTGCTTCTTATGCATTATGTCCTGCTGGCACATATGCAATAGCGTGCGGTAGCGGTAGCTGCGCGAATCCAGGTGGACTGGATTCTCCTGGCGGATGTCCCGGTAGCGGATATATGCTTTGTATAAGTCATTAATGCTATGAAGATCTCCCGGAATAAAAGCCGTATTGTTTTTTCCTGCCATGAATCAATGTATCCCCTGGAAGCGATTTTGTCTACGTGTTATGTCTTTCTCGACCGATTTTACATCCATTTAGATAAAGATAAGAAGAGAGTGCTTGTTTCTTTGCGGCCTAAAAATGGTTTTTTGGATGGAATGAAAACTGAGAAAGACAAGTTTCTTAATGAGTTGCTTAGTAATTCCCTACGTTATTGCATTGCTCGAAAGAATCGTAAAATTCGCGAGTCAATAATACAGGAAGCCTTATTTTTTTCAAGACCGCGTTTCAATAAATCCCCATTGTTGCGTTAAACAGCCTATGCTTTGTTTTCATAAGGATATTTATACGAAAAGCGCTATAAAAACCGCGATATCCGATTGTTCAGGGATTGATCATATCAAAGTGGTGAGCAGGGGGAAATATTTTTGCATTGTACAGGCTAATTCGGGTAAAGGGAGCAGCTTGCTTTTTATTGATGAGTTTGCCCAAGCAGTTTTGTTAAATCGTATTATGGAAAGATGAAGCGTAACGCAGGGTGCTTAG
>CAZJJL010000216.1:0-2552 GCA_964546325.1 uncultured Planctomycetales bacterium
GGAGCGGGCTGCGCTTTTAGATGCTGCCCGCGGCCAGGGAGAAGATGCGCTGAAATACTGGCAGGAAGTTTACAAAGCCATTCCTTTAATAGCTCCGATAGATGCGGAAGTTATTGTCGCCAAGATCCAGCCGGGGCAGACCGTGACTACGGCCGATGCGGTAGTTGTCCTTTCGGACCATCTTATTGTCCGTGCACAGGTCGATGAAACCGATATAGGAAAGATCAAAACCGGGCAAAAGGCTGTTATCGCCATTGATGCATACCCGGATACAAAGATCGATTCTTTTGTTAAGCATATTTATTATGAATCGAAAACCGTTAATAATGTTACTATTTATGAAGTCGATCTTTTGCCGGAAAAAGTCCCGCAGTTCTTCCGTTCGGGTATGAACGCCTCGGTTGATTTTATCGAAAAAAGCAAAGACAATGCCGTTCTTCTACCCCTGGAGGCGGTACACAAAGAGGAAGATAAAAGCTTTGTTTATTTAAAACGCGGCAATGAAATACAGGAGCAAAAGATCGAAACAGGGCTTTTTGACGATAAAAATATGGAGGTCATTTCAGGATTGGATACCGGCGACGTTGTGATTATAAAGACGAGGAAGTTCATCCTGCCTAAGAGTGATATCGGCACTAATCCGTTTATGCCGCAAAGAAGAAGGCAGAACAGCAGGAACTGAAAATGATAGAGTTGAAAGATATTTCAAAGACTTATCAAATGGGTAAGGTGCAGGTAAATGCGCTTGCCGGCGTTTCGCTTAAGGTTTCCAGCGGAGAATTCATAGCTATTATGGGCCCGTCGGGATCCGGCAAATCGACCCTTATGCATATTCTCGGGCTTCTGGACAAACCGGATTCAGGGCAGTATTTCCTCGGAGAGAAAGAAATATCGAAGCTTTCCGACGAAGCCCGTTCAGGGCTGAGGAACAGGCTGATAGGTTTTGTTTTTCAGCAGTTTCATTTGCTGCCCCGCATGACGGCGCTTGAAAATGCGGAATTGCCGCTTATTTATGCAGGGAAACGCCATTTAAAGGAAAAAGCTCTGCGGGAACTCGAAGAAGTCGGACTTTCCGAAAGGGTCAACCACCGGCCTAATGAACTTTCCGGAGGGCAGCAGCAGCGGGTGGCTATTGCGCGTTCTCTGGTGAATGAACCGCTTGTGATCATGGCCGACGAACCTACGGGAAACCTGGATTCAAAAAGCAAAGAAGAGATAATTTCGATATTGAAGAAGCTTAACCAGAGCGGCAAGACAATAGTCATTGTTACCCATGAGAATGAAATTGCAGCGCATGCCAGGCGCATTATTACTATGCGCGACGGCAAGATCGTCACTGATAAAACTGCGGATGGCGCGCTGAAAGTTTCTGAATTTGCTCCGGTAGAAGAAGGATTGGTAAAGTCGGCTTTATCCATAGACCATAAAGTTATCGGCGGGGTTAAAGCCTTTGATTATTTCCGCCAGGCTGTTTCCGCAGTACTTATGCATAAAATGCGTTCGGTTTTATCGATACTCGGTATCTTGATAGGGGTTGCCGCGGTGATCGCAATGCTTGCCGTAGGCCAGGGCGCAAAAGAATCGATCGAGAAACAGCTGGCTTCGTTGGGTTCCAACCTTTTGATGGTCAGGCCCGGTTCGGCGCGGGTAGGCGGTATTGCCATGGAAGCCGGTTCGGTCACGAGGTTTACTTTTGCCGATGTTGCCGCGATAAGCAAGTTGCCTGAAATAAGCCGCTCTTACGCTTCGGTCTCCGGGCGGGGGCAGCTGGTTTATGCGGACAAGAACTGGAATACGCAGATAGAAGGCAACGGTGTTGATTACGCCCAGATGCGCGCAGCTATACCGGTTGCAGGAAGGTTTTTTACCGAGCAGGAAATAAGGATGAGGGACAAGGTTGCTGTGATCGGTTTGACCGTGGCAAGAGAACTTTTCGGAGATTCCGATCCCGTCGGCGAGACAATAAAAATAAACCTGTTGAATTTTAAAGTGATAGGCGTATTGCCGGAAAAAGGCGGAGCCGGATGGCGTGACCAGGATGACCTGGTCGTTATCCCCATCACTACCGCGATGTACAGGGTTCTCGGAAAACAGTATGTTGATTCCATTTTTGCGGAAGTAAAAAGCCCTGGCTTGATAGAACAGGCGCAGGATTCAATTTCCAGGGCTATTATCAAGGAACACCGGCTTAACAAGAACGAAGAAGATTCTTTTCAGATCCGGGATATGTCTGATCTTAAGAAAACGCTTGAAGCAACAACCAGGACGATGTCTTTGCTCTTAGGGTCTATTGCTGCAATATCGCTTCTTGTCGGAGGTATCGGCATAATGAATATAATGCTTGTTTCGGTAACGGAAAGGACCCGGGAGATAGGGTTACGCAAGGCTATAGGCGCAACCAGGAAAGATATCATGGCTCAATTCCTGATCGAGGCCGTTCTGTTATCTTTGGCCGGAGGCTTGATAGGGGTTTTGCTTGGCGCAGGCATTTCTTTTTTGATAACAGTTTTTGCCGGGTGGGCGGCAAGGGTTTCTTTATTCTCGGTAATGCT
>CAZJJL010000217.1:0-2533 GCA_964546325.1 uncultured Planctomycetales bacterium
GCAGCGATCGAGAACTTAACTAAGGCAAAGAATGCCGCGTTTAATCGTTTGAGCAGCCTTGAGGCGGAAGTAGAGAGCTTAAAGAAAGCAGTATCTTCAAAATCATCAGTTCAGGAATAATTTTTGTGGTCTGTTCCCCGCCACTGGCGGAAAACAGACACACGACACTCGACTCACGACACACGACTCAAGTCGTCATTGCGAGCGCGATTTACCCGATTGCTGACTACGAGTGCGCGAAGCAATCTAAAGTGAGTACCCCGCCACTGGCGGAACTCAAACTTGTGACTTTGTGACGTTGTGTCTTTGTGACCCGTATAGTTTTTATTATTGAAGCATCCGCCTCCGGCGGAAATAATACGCAGCGCGTATGACTAAGCTCGTTGAAGATACATGAAGAAATGCCTGATTTTGATGAGAACGAGCTCTTTGGGTGGCGCCGAGCGTTTCATCATCGACTATTTGAATAACATCGATTATTCCGCCTTGCAGGTAACATGGGCGGTGCATGAAAACGGTTTTTCAAAGGCACTTGTAGGGAACAGTTCTTTGACACGCGTGGAGATCCTTCCGCGTAAGGATACCAAAAACGGTTGGATAAAAGATACGATCATTTTCTGGAAATTCGTATCTTCGCAAAAGCCCGATATGGTGATCATAAACCAGTTTTCTATGACGAGTTTTTGGTTTATCGATATGGTGCTGGTTTTTCTGGCCTCTAAAGGAAACGTTACCATGATCGTGCATGATTGCATACCGTTATTGGAGCCGTACGTTAGAAAACTTCATTTTGGCATTTTTCCTACGCTTGGTTTAGTCTGGGGCAGAAAGTACCTGGGAAGGCGGCTGATGGCGTATGTGTGCCGGCAAGTTATCGCGGTTTCATCCCAGGTAAAAGAGATGCTCGTGCGCATGTACCGGTATCCGGAAAAGAGCGTTTCTGTCGTCTATCATGGCGTTGATACAAAACGGTTTTTTCCTGTTGAAGCATGTTTTAAACGGGAATTGCGCAAGAAATTCGGCGTGCCTGCTGACGTTACCGTGATTGTGAGCACTGCGCGATTTGATGCTTTTAAAAGAGTCGATCTGCTTGTATCCGTATTCAGGAGTCTTGCCGGTGAACGCCAGGATATCTGGCTTGCCCTGGTAGGGTTTGGACCTGATGAGCCTTTACTGCGTTCACAGGTTTCGTCAATGGACCTTTCTCTGCGGACCAGGATCCGTTTTCTTGGGTTCATGGAAGATGTAGAGAAAGCATTGCAGATGTCGGATATTTATGTTTTGCCAAGTTATACCGAAGGCATGCCGCTATCGCTTTTAGAGGCGATGTCGTGCGGGTTGATCGCGGTAGTTACCAATTCAGGAGGTCCGTCTGAAGTAGTCTCAAACCGTGTTAACGGCTTTCTGGTTGAAAAAGATGAAACGGATATTTTAGCCGGACTGAATGAAGCCCTTAGGTTAACTCCGGAACAAGCAGCAGATATGTCTGTGCAGGCACGTAAGACTATTGAAGAGCGTTTTAGCCTTCAGGATACCATAAAACAGTCGTTTGATTGTATCGGATTACCGATGAAATTACCGAGCTGAGGCGAATTCTTTTATAAGATTATCCCTCCTTAGTCGTCTTATGGAGTAAAAGGAGGGACGTATGGGGCAAGAAGACGTAGTTTCAACAGAGGTAGTAGCAACAAAGATTTTGTTCTTTCGAGGCAAAAGGGTGATGTTGGATCGAGATTTAGCTTCTTTATATTGCGTTTCAACAAAACGACTCAATGAACAGGTAAGTCGTAATAGGACAAGATTTCCGGAAGATTTTATGTTTCGGCTTACCGACGGTGAGTTCTTGAGCTTGATTTCACAGGATGCGATTTCAGGTTTGAGGTCGCAAAATGCGACCTCAAGGAGGGGTGGCCGGCGATACCTGCCGTATGTTTTTACAGAGCAGGGAGTTGCGATGCTTTCCGGTATTCTTCACTCTGAGCGGGCGATCCACGTTAATATCGCTATTATGCGGGCATTTGTTAAGTTAAGGGAACTATTGCTCTCACATAAAGAGCTTGCTGATAAAGTCGCTGAGTTAGAGGAAAAATTTGGCGCTCATGACGAGAGTATTAGAATGATCTTTGAAACTATCAAGAAGTTGCTTGAGCCACACCCGGTCGAAGAAAAACGCATTATTGGGTTTGGCAGGCCGTAGTATTAATAATTTTTATTAATGAATCAATCTAAAGCGAGTACCCCGCCACTGGCGGCTTGTCCGCCAAGTTTTGTGGCGGAAATTCAAACTTGTGACTTTGCCTGTCCGCCATGTTTTGTGGCGGAAAACAGACACACGACACTTGACTCACGACACACGACTCAAGTTGTCATTGCGAGGAGCGAAGCGACGAAGCAATCAAAAAACGAGCGTCCCGTCTCTGACGGAAAACAAACACAATACACTATACTCAATACACACGACTCAACGCGTACCCTGCTTCGTCATTGCGAGCGCGATTTACCCGACTGCTGACGGTGAGTGCGCGAAGCAATC
>CAZJJL010000218.1:0-2487 GCA_964546325.1 uncultured Planctomycetales bacterium
GGTAGAGGTGTCTGCTGCAGATGTTACGGGCGCAACTTGGCAAGCGGAAGACTCGTTGAAGTCGGTGAGGCAGTCGGCGTAATTGCCGCGCAGAGTATCGGCGAACCGGGTACAAAGCTGACGATGAGAACGTTCCATATCGGTGGTACTGCGTCCCGTTCCGTTGAGCAGTCTTTTTACAAGACAAAGAATAAAGGTTTCATTAAGTACCATAATCTTCGTACAACCTCGAAGGGTAAAGAGTTTATCGTATTGAACAGGAACGGCGCTATTAGTATTAACGATAAACAAGGCCGAGAGTTAGAGAGATATGCGGTTGAGAAGGCTGTTGTATTCATCCGATGGGATCCGTACACGTTGCCGATCCTTACGGAAGTAGGCGGCCGCATTAAATTCGAGGATCTTAAAGAAGGTGTCACGGTTACGGAAGAGACGAACCCTGTTACAAAACTTACGGAGCGCGTGGTTGTTGAACATAAGATCGAATTCCAACCGCAAATCGTTATTCAGGACGATAAGGGTGAGGTTTTGGGGATTTATCCTATTCCTATCGGCGCCCATATTATGGTTAAAGACGGACAGCATATTGCAGCCGGAGAGAATCTGGCGAAGATACCGCGTCAGGTCGTTAAAACACGCGATATTACCGGAGGTCTTCCTCGGGTTGCTGAATTATTCGAAGCCAGGCGTCCGAAGGATCCCGCTGTTATTTCGGAGATCGATGGTTTTGTTGAATTTGGCGAGACCAAAAAAGGGCAGAGAGTTATTGTTGTTAAGTCTGCTACCGGAATGCAACGCGAGTATGTTATCCCGCACGGAAAGCATCCGAACGTGTATAAAGGTGACAAAGTTTCGAGCGGCCAGCAATTGACTGACGGTCCCGTGGTTTTGCAGGATATCTTGCGTGTTTGCGGTGACAAAGTATTGCAGGAATATCTGGTCAACGAAGTTCAGGAAGTTTATCGTTTGCAGGGCGTTCGTATCAATGATAAGCATATTGAGGTTATAATCCGGCAGATGCTGAAGAAAGTGCGCGTTGAAGAAGGCGGCGATACGTCCTTCTTGGCCACTCAGCAGATCGATAAATGGACGTTCCAGAAAGAAAATACCGCGGTTATGAAAAAAGGCGGAAAGCCTGCGGTTGCGACCCCGCTTTTATTAGGTATTACCAAAGCATCATTGATGACGGAAAGCTTTATCTCGGCTGCAAGCTTCCAGGAAACGACCAAAGTTCTAACGGACGCTGCAACGTCGGGTAAACGTGATGATTTGTTCGGTTTGAAGGAAAACGTTATTGTCGGGCATTTAATACCTGCCGGTACCGGTTTTCGAGTGCATCGTGAATTTGATGTGCAGAAATTAGCGGATAATCTGCGTGAAACTGCCAAAAAGCAAGAAGAGTTACAGCCTGTAGAAAAAGAGGAATAAGGATATGCCAACAATTGCACAATTGATTAGAACGGGAAGAATTTCCAAAAAGAAATCAACGAAGTCGCCTGCTTTAAAAGCATGCCCTCAGAGACGCGGTGTTTGTCTTCAGGTGCGTACGATGACGCCGAAGAAGCCGAATTCAGCGTTGCGTAAAATAGCCCGTGTAAGGTTGACGACGGGTATAGAGGTCACTGCGTATATTCCGGGTGAAGGACATAATTTGCAGGAACATTCCATCGTTCTGGTCAGAGGGGGGCGCGTTAAAGACCTTCCGGGTGTTCGGTATCATATTGTCCGCGGTACTCTTGATGCCGCCGGTGTCAATGCTCGTAGAAAATCACGTTCAAAGTACGGCGCTAAGCGCCCGAAAGAAGGCGGCGCTGTCGCTGCTAAAAAATAAGGTTTAAAGGCCATGAGAAGAAGAAAAGCACAGGAAAGAGAAGTTTTAGCAGACCCGAAATATAACTCAAAGATCGTTGGCAAGTTCATTAATATGGTTATGACTGAGGGTAAAAAAGCTCTTGCGGAAAATATCGTTTATAGCGCTTTTGATAAAGTAAAAACTGTTTTAAATGAGCAGGACGCGATGAAGGTTTTCCATAAGGCGATTGAGAATGTTCGTCCTCGTCTTGAGGTCAAGCCTCGGCGTGTCGGCGGCGCAACATATCAGGTTCCCATAGAGGTTAGGCAAGAGCGAGGCACATCGATAGCTTTGCGCTGGATCAGGGATTATGCGCGCCAGAAAAAAGGCAAAGCTATGGAAGAGAAACTGGCGGAAGAGATCATTGCCGCATATAAAGGCGAAGGTTCTGCGATTAAAAAGAGAGATGATACTCATAAAATGGCTGAATCCAACAAGGCGTACGCACACTTTAGGTGGTAAACGAAAATGAGTAAAAGACGGTTTCCTTTAGAAAAAATACGTAATATCGGGATTATCGCGCATATTGATGCGGGTAAAACCACTACCACGGAACGGGTTTTATTTTATGCCGGAAAAACGTATAAAATAGGCGAGGTTCATGATGGTGCTGCAACTATGGATTGGATGGTTCA
>CAZJJL010000219.1:0-2390 GCA_964546325.1 uncultured Planctomycetales bacterium
CCACCACATCAAGATTATTCAAAACAGACGGGATATCCCGCTGCGTCCCGAGAAACTGCGTAGATTGCGCCAACCCCAACCGGTTTACCAAAACCAATAATTGTTCTTTATAGGATTCCTTCGACGGAGGGGCATCCCCGATGATCCAGGCTTTCAGCTGCGGGATCTCCCGGGCAGCGCGCGCGATCGATTTCACAAAGATCATATGGCCTTTGATCGGAGTCAGACGTCCGATGATACCGACGTTAAACGTGTCTTTGCGTTTCGTTTCAGGGCTGATAAAGGTAAACCGCGTATGGTCGACACTCCGGGGCACAAGCCGGATATACTCATGCGCAACGCCAAAATCATCGATCATATGCCTGGCAATAGCATTACTCAATACGATCGTCCGTTTCCCCCATCCCATAACAGAACTGAAAATATGTTTGCTATAATAACCGTGGCATGTCGTAATAAAAACCCTGTTCGTCGCGCGGGCGGCAAAAAAAGCAGACCAGGCAGGAACACGCGAACGGGCGTGCACGATATGGATATCTTCCTTGATGATTATTTCAATGATAGGGCGGATATTCTTAATGATCGTTATCAGGTCTTTTTTATGGACCGGAAGCTCATAATGCTTGGCGCCGGCAGCAACGCATTCCTGCACCAAAGGCCCTCCTGCTGAGATCACTACGGCTTTATGTCCGCGCTTCACTAATTCCCGGGCAAGATCAACCGTCCCGGTCTCAACGCCGCCGACATGAAGCTCGGGTAAAATTTGCAGTATATTCATAGCAGTCGTACAATCCCCCAGGCTCATGCCTGAGGCTCCTTTTTGGTGACAGACTCCCTCTCATATCCGATCACGCAACAAATCAAAAAACCGTGCGTATACAATCGCCGAGGGTGTCAATATCGTTCAATATCTTGTCCGCCGGTTTCTTGTTATGAATGAACCCGATCGTTCCGGCAATATTTGCCGCCGGCGCCCGATAAATATATCCTTTATGCTCAAGCGTGCGCAAAAATGCATCATGCCGGCTATCAACCCGGCCGCCGAAAACAACCACATGACCGGGGCAGGAAGCAGCTTCGGAAACCATGGAAATACTCTCCGGCGAAACGACCTTGATCGCGCTTAAACCCAAAATACCTCCCAACGCATAGGACGGATTATCAACGCGGGCGTTGATCAAAAGCTTACAACGGGAAAAATCTTTGCACTCTTTCTCTAAAAGCCGTTCGACCTCCAGAGAAGTCCTCCGGGAAGTGGTAATGAGGATATCATAATCGAGACGCAGAGCCGCATCTTTGATCTGCCCCAAAGCGCTTCTAACGGCTTCCGGCTGCAAGGTGAAATGTTTCGTATCTCCCCCGACCAAGAAACCGATGTAACGGCGCTCCCTTGAAAGCCGGCCGCGGTACGCGTCTAAAAGTTTCTGCGATTGCTCAGCCACATGCTCTGAATCAACGATATTCAACGCTCCGTCCGTTCGATACACATTTTTCCTTCGGGGAGGATGATCATGCCCGGGCATAATAACCGCGTCAAAACGATTGACACCCAAAAGCCCCGGCCGCAACACGCAAATGCTTCGGCAATGGTTCAAACGGGAAAACAAATAGTTAACATGCGCGACTGAAGCGCCGCATGAAATGATAATATCCGGAGTTGCGTGCTTGAGCGACTCATAAGAATCGGGAGCAAGGAAACGCTCTAATAAACGCGACGCGCGTGCCGGAGAATATTTACCGGTGCATAAACTCCCCACCGCAATCCCGATGCGCGAATGGCTGTCTCTGAAACGCACCGTCAACGTTTCGAGCGAAACGCGCATTGCCTGTGACGAACCATTCCGTGCCAGTTCCCGCGCGACCGCTTCCGACTGACGCAGATGACCGGTTTTACCGTCGCTTATGATAAGAACGCTGCGCGCCGTCGAATATTTCCAGATCTTATACGTCCATAAATATTCGGCCGGATACCGGCGGATACAATCTTCGTAAAAACGCATAAGCTCCTGCAGATTAGCGCGCGTATCATCTTCTGCATGACGCGTTTTACGCACCTCAAAAGGATTCCCGATAATGGTTTTTACGCGGGCTCCCCCCGGGCGCAAATAAAATGCCGGGAGTATGGCAGAGCCGTATTTCAACGCTATCTTAACGGCTCCCGAAGACATGGATGCTTCATGACCTAAAAACGTGACTTTTTCGCCGTACCTTCCTCCCTGGTCAACCGTCATACCCACTACTTCGTTATGCTTAAGGACATCGATTAAAGCGCGTATTTGATTCTGACGAGTGATAAGTTTGCATCCGCGTTGCGCCCGATAAGTATTCAAAAGGCCGTTCAATCGGGGAAATTTTTGCTCTCGAACGAAGAAATTGAAGGGGAATCCGAG
>CAZJJL010000220.1:0-1236 GCA_964546325.1 uncultured Planctomycetales bacterium
CGCATCGAAGAACACATAGTCCGCATGCGCAAGCATATGAAACCAGAAAGCCAGATTCGCGCCTTTGATGCCGCGGCTGAACTAACCGATGTTTGTAGCGTGTTGCAGTACCAGGCCCGTAAATCAGATATTGACATCAGCTGTGAAATACAAGATTCCTTTATACTCCAAGGCGATCCGCTTAAATTTTATCAGGTCTGCGCCAATATCCTTATTAATGCAATTGATGCCTTTGCAGCAATTCCCGATGATAACCTGCGCAGCATTATAATTAGCGGAGAAAGAAAAGATACTTACCTTATTCTTACTATCAGCGATACCGCCGGCGGAATTAAGGCGGGCATACTAGAACAAATATTCGATCCCTTTTTTACCACTAAACAAGCCGGCATGGGACTTGGGTTAGCTACGACTAAAGATATCGTCACGAACCATTTTTCCGGTAATATCAACTGCCGCAGCCAACTAGGCATCGGGACCACCTTTGTCATATCGCTACCTCTCCACTCGCCCAGCCAAGAATAACAATATGCTAGATGACATTGCGTCGGCTATCGACGCCGGTTTATCATACCTGGCGGAACAAGTTGATGACTCGCCATCAGCCTTTTTTCCAATGCCTTTATTGCTGAGCATCCTGCGCCCCTTTAAGAACAATAATGATTCAAGGATCACTCATCTAGTCGTAAGAGGGATTAAAATCATTAAACAAGAACAGCAAGATAATGGAGCTTTTAATTATTGGCGCCACCAGGCACCGGAAAGAATTATCCATCCCTACCCAGACGATCTCGACGATACGGCCCTGGCCTATGCCGCACTTCATGCCTATAGCCGAGAAGGTTTAAGCGGAAACGACGCAGCCCATTTTACTAAATTACTAGTAAGCGCGGAAACTACGCCGGGCGGACCGTATAACACCTGGTTACTTGATTTTAAAAAAGCGTCACACTGGTCCGATGTTGATCCAATCGTCAATGCTAATATCGCTTTGACGTTACAACTCATGAATGTGCGCATGCCCGGACTCCAACGCTATTTAAAAGAATGTCTCGTGGCAGGCAAACTCAGTTCTCGTTACTATTTTTCACCGCTGGTCGTATTGTATTTTATCAGCCGGGCGTATCGCGGAGCAGCCCGTTCGACTGGTCGAGCAATCATTCTAGCTGCCCGTCAGGACGCAAACTGGGGAACGCCCCTAGCGAGCATGGCGACCTCCGAGCGAGGCAATCAAAT
>CAZJJL010000220.1:1246-2387 GCA_964546325.1 uncultured Planctomycetales bacterium
CTCTCCGCTCTTTTGCGCTGGGAAGAAAATCCCCAGACGCTCATACCGGCCATCCTGTCCTTACTAAAGATTCAAACTGCCGGGCATTGGCCAGCTGAAAACCTGTACATAGAAGGCGTAACCGAGCAGAAGATACGCTTCTTCAAATCATCGGTTCTGACGACGGCTTTTTGCCTCGAAGCGCTGGAATTGGCTCGGCAACGTTTTCTGCCAACACAGGTTCATGTCGCGCTCAGGACTCCTAAACCGAAAATACCCCACGGACCCTTCAAGCAAGAAGCTGCGAAGGAAAGCGAACGGATTCAGCGGCATCCGTTCTGGAACGGATCTCTCAACTGGGCCAGGCAGGCCCAGATCGCGCTCGGTGAAGCGGCTGATTCTATTTCTTCGAGCACTCTTGCTGACCTAGCCAGCGCCCAGTTAGCCGGCCTGAGCGGCTATGGCATTATTGATGATGTTGTCGATAAGCAGCGTCCAGTCACGGAGCTACCCTACGCCCTCTCGGCCATCCGCCACTGCCATTCAATCTATGCCCGGTTGCTGCCGGACGAAACCCTGGTTAGAAAAATATTCAGCGACATGGAAACCGCTCTAGACAGAGAAGCTAAAGGATTACTCCCGAAAGATCAAAGCCGAAAATCCCTCGGTGCAGCCCTGCCGGTCTTAGTGATTGCGATACTGTCAGGCTGGACAAGCGACCGACTAACGAACCTCAGGAGCTATTTTGAAGGCCTCTTAACCGCTCTCCAATGGAACGACGATGCGCATGATTATCAGGCAGACTGGCTGGCTGGCCGAACCACTCCAGTAACGAAACGTTTGCGGCAGTTGGCGCCGACAAGCTGCGATCAGGAGCAACTACAAACTATCTTTTGGCAAAAAGTATTTCCGGAGATACTGAAAAAAATAAAGTCCTCACTCGCTTTAGCCAGCACTTGTCTGAAAGCGGTTGCGCTGCCTCTACCAGCTTATTTCAATGGTCTCCTCGAGGAGCAATTCAACATACTTAAAAAGGCTGAAGCAGCTCATATTAATACAATAGTGTTTCTTAAAGAATATAGAGCTATGGAAGAGTAAAACAAAAGAACCGGATAATCTCCGGTTCTTTGTGTATTGTATAACTAGTGCTTTTTCTTAATGC
>CAZJJL010000221.1:0-2378 GCA_964546325.1 uncultured Planctomycetales bacterium
TTACTCATAGCTTAGAGGAAAACTTTCATGAGGATTTGACTCAGACAGGATGCAGCATAGGGGCCATGAATCATGACCTGAACGCATGTTTTTATTCCCGCAATAATGTATTGACGCTCGCAGCTGTTTTGCTACAATAAATTCATGCCTACTCGGAAAGTCGCTGCTACTCATCCGCTTATCGTTATTTTTAAAAAGACATACGGCGTCCTTTTTGTCCTCGCAGGTGTTTTTGCCTTTTTCTTTATTTATAATACATACCTGGTCGATCATTCCTTGGTGGATTTAAAATCCGCGCTTCGTAAACTTAATGATGTAAAGACCGTTGAAGACGCAAAACGGTTGGCTTCTGTTTTGGATTATACTCTTGTCCGGGAAGCTTCTGCTTCTCAGATTACCCCCGAAACGCTTTCAAAAATTGAAATGGTTAAGGATGTTTTATCGAAGCCGGAGAATTTAGCGCAGGTCAAAAGTATGCGCGGTATCCTGGAAAATGTTGTTAAGGAAAAGGAAAAACAGCGTCCGGCTATGTTATTGGCTCTTGATTCGGTCGTACAAACCGTAGCTCCTGCGGCGGCGCAATCTGCCCCGTCGGCAAGGCTTGGCGGAAGGATCCAATCACTTCAGGAAAGGATCTCTGCTGCCAAGGACGCTAATCAGATGCAGGGACTTTTGTTCGATATGGCTTCGGTCTATGCGCAGCTCGGGAAGTTTGATGAGGCGCGACAAACGTATGAACGCTTAATTGAAGTAAATCCGAAGACGAAGCTCGCGCATAAAGCACTTTTTTCTATTGCCTGGAATGAAAAGTACCAAGGTAATTATGCCGCGGCTATCGCCGGGTTTGAAAGGTTGATAGCGACAGCGGATGTTGAAAAGAAGCTCTTGCTGTCCGCCAAGTATGAATTGGCTGATACCTATAAAAAGAAAGGGGACAATCAAAAGGCTGCCGATCTTTTTAAGGAGCTTATCGCTTTGACAGGGGGCAGAGAAGATCGAGGCATCTCTTCGATGGCAATTTTACAGACGGGTAACATCTACTTATACGGGTTAAAGGATGTTGCGGCAGCGCAGGAGTTTTATGACCAAGCAAAGCAGTCTGTTGAGGATAGCGATAGCGGTTCGATTGAGTCAGGCCTTGCTCGGTATGTAGAGACTATTGCGCAGAGTAATATATCCGGACAATATCGCCGGGAAGGTTTTCGCCTGCTCAAAGATGCATACAAGAATAACGATAAGGAGCTCTATCGGAGCGCGATCAGTCAATTTACAAAAGCGATTGGGACTGATGCGCAAGATGGCATATCATATTCAGGAAGGGCTCTTGCGTATTTATGGCTGAATGATCCTGACCGGGCTATGTGGGATGCCCGTAAAGCGGTGAAGCTTATGCCGAATGATGAAGTGGCAAGCATTAATCTGGGCTACATCTATATTCAGTTGAATATACCCGATGAAGCAGTCAGCGAGTATAAACGATTTATTGCGGTAAATCCGTTTTCCTATAAAGGCTATTATAATTTGGGGTATTCGTATTTGATTTCCGGTAGGTTTGAAGAAGCTGCCGCGGCGTTTGAGCAGTCGTATAAGATTGATCCGAAATTCATTCGTGCTTTGAATAATCAGGCATGGTGTTATTGGCAGCTCGGTCAATATGCCAGGGCAGTGGAACTCTTTGAGGAGGCTATTCTCAAGAAGCCCGGCTTTTTGGATTCCTTGTTTAATGTTGCCGTTTGTTATAAAGCGATCGGCAGGCATAAAGAAGCACAAGAGAGGTTCCTCGATGTCCTGCGTATTTTCCCCAACTATCCCGGCATTAATCAGCTTCTTCAAGAAGTAGAGATTGTCCTGCAGCAGCAAGAACAATGAGGACTTTTTTTTGTGCGATACTTTTTTTCTTTTGCGCGGCCACGGGCTGGTCAAATGATCAGCCCGCAAACACTGCGCAATTAGACGTTTTCTATTCTCCCTCGTGTCATGTCTGCCAGAAGGCAAAAAAAGAATTTATACCCCGCCTGGAGAATATTTTTCCCGGTCGTCTGCATATACAGTTTCGCGATCTGAGCGATATGGAGGCGTACACGTATCTTTTGAATCTTGAGGAGCGTCATTCCGTTGTTTTGGAGAATATCCCCCCGATCTTTTACATGAACGGCAGATTTTTGAACGGGAAGGGACTTGATGCGCGCGCATTGGAGAATTTTGTCCGCTCCAGCTTTGCGGTCAGGGACATGCCTCCTGCCGGTGTTCCTTCCGTTGATCTTCTTGCGCGTTTCAGGGGATTTACTCCGCTGATTATTGCAGGCGCAGGGCTTATCGACGGTATAAATCCCTGCGCATTTACGGTCATTGTGTTCTTTGTTTCATTCTTGGCGTTG
>CAZJJL010000222.1:0-2055 GCA_964546325.1 uncultured Planctomycetales bacterium
CTGCAGCCTCCCGTAGGAGTCGGGGCAGTGTCTCAGTCCCCGTGTGGCTGACCACCCTCTCAGGCCAGCTACCCGTCATAAGCCTTGGTAGGCCGTTACCCTACCAACTAGCTGATAGGACGCGAGCTCATCTCTAAACAGCAGCCTTGCGGCTACCTTTACATATAGCGACCTATATCGCCATAAGCACATCGGATATTACCCTCACTTTCGCGAAGCTATCTCCGTCTTAGAGGTAAATTACTCACGTATTACTCACCAGTCTGCCGCTATGATCAAAGCAAATTGGCATCCACCTTGCGGCTTCAACCTCTTCGCTAAGAACATCGCTCGACTTGCATGCCTAATCTACGCCGCCAGCGTTCACTCTGAGCCAGGATCAAACTCTCCGATAAAATTCGAAGATTTATAATAATGGCTCTGATTTAAATGTTTCTAATTACTCAATTTTGACCTTCAAATCCTTAACGGATTTGCTAGGCCACGCTTGGCTATTCCAATTATAAAAGAACGGTTTTTTGTCTAACAAGAGACAAAAAAAGACGTCCGACTAACTTCGCGGACGTCGATAAAATCTATTGATTTACGTCAGATAAGTCGGTGCAGGTACTACCCGAATTTCTCAATCCCTTTGACTCTTCTTTTCACAAATATGCGTTTCGTTTATATTTGCAACCTGTCAAGGTACCCCAATTTGTGTTGCGGGAATTATAAATATACCATCACTCTTGCAATCTGTCAAGTATTTTTTTTATTTATTTTAGCGCGCAAGTTCTTGCGCTTTAACAGGATTGCAACCTGTATCCATAACCCCGAACCTATCGGAAGTTTTCAAGAAGCGTTTTTGTATTATACGATACCGTTTTTCTTTGTCAAGTATTTTTTTATCGCTGGATAAGTTTCGTCAGCTCGAAGATCGGGAGGAAGAGCGATATAACGATGCCGCCGACGATAACACCCAAGAATGAAATGACCAGCGGCTCGATCATACTCGTAAGACCGGCGACCGCGGCGTCAACCTGCTCGTCATAAAAGTCCGCGATCTTCGTAAGCATTTTCTCAAGCTGTCCCGTCTGCTCTCCGACGCCAACCATGCGGCAAACCATCGGAGGGAAAACGCCGCTCTTCGTAAGAGGTTTGGCAATCGGCTCTCCGTCACGCACCGCGCTACGGGAATTGATAATCGCCTCTTCGACGATCTTATTTCCCGATGTTTTAGCGACAATATCAAGCGCGTTCAAAATAGTAACGCCGCTTTTAACCAGCGTTGAAAATGTGCGCGCGAATTTTGCCACCGCGACTTTCCGGAAAAGCACTCCTAAAACCGGGGCCTTCAAACAAAGCGCATCAAATTGATACCTGCCCTTGTCCGTGTTGATATATTTCTTAAGGAGCACTACCGCAAACGCAAGCAGGATAAAAACAACAAGAAAATATTTCTGCATAACATCGCTTATGCCAATGAGGACCTGCGTAGGCAACGGAAGCGTTCCTCCAAGGCTTGCGAATATCGATTTGAACGTCGGAACGACTTTTACCAGAAGGAATATCGTAATAATAATGGCCATTGAAATAACGACGGCCGGATACACAAGACTTGATTTTACCTTACGCGTCAGCGACGCTGTTTTCTCAAGGAACCCCGCCAAGCGGTCCAAAACTTCATCGAGCATACCGCTCGCTTCGCCGGCGCGCGTCATATTGATGAACAATTCGGAGAATATATTCGGATGCTTTGCCAGCGCATCGCAAAAGCTCATACCGCCCTCTATGTCCTGCCGAACCGTTGCAACTACAACTTTAAGAATCTTATTATCGATCTGTTCGGCAAGTATCCCCAATGCTTGCACCAGCGGAATGCCTGCGTCAATCATAGTCGCCAACTGACGCGAAAAAATCACCAAATCATCAAGCTTTACGCTCCCGCCTTTTCCTTTTGGAACAGTAGCTGCGCCTTTTTTAGCCGGTTTTAAGGAAATAACAATGAGTTCTTTACGATGCAACATATCGGCAGCTTCCGCCTCAGAAGCTGCGTCCACAATACCCGTTACCGCA
>CAZJJL010000222.1:2065-2373 GCA_964546325.1 uncultured Planctomycetales bacterium
TTAAGAACGCATCAACGACCCTGGGATCGAACTGCGTGCCGCTGTAGCGCTTAATCTCTTCAACCGCCTCTTCTTTTGAAAAAGGGACCTTGCGGTACGAACGCGCGGAACGCATTGATTCATAGGCATCGGCAAGATGCAAAATACGGGCGCCTAAAAGGATATCGTCCCCTTTTCTTCCTTCGGGATAACCGGTCCCGTCAAAATGTTCATGGTGCTGCCTCACCATTTCGATAACGGTATTCAAAAACGTGAGCGGCTCAAGGATCTGCGCGCCGATTTGCGGATGCCCACGGATCTCTTCCCAC
>CAZJJL010000223.1:0-1702 GCA_964546325.1 uncultured Planctomycetales bacterium
CGCTTGGGCATCCGACGTATTGCCGGGAAGCGAACTTTTAAGGATCCCTTTCATTGCGTGCTTTTGTAATACTTCACGTATTGCGGGGATGTCTTGCTGATACCGGGGCACAATGATCAGGCGGCAGACAGGTATCTTCTTTCTGATCGCTTCGAAAGCGCTTATCAGAAGCTCTGCTTCCTGTGTGTGGATGCTCCCCGCTGTCAGGACAAGGGCATCTTTATGGATGCCGCATTCAGAGCGCAAGCGGGTCTTGGTATCTTCCGTCATGTTCGCGCACGAAAAATCGTATTTGAGCGTCCCCATGGCAATGATTCTTTCGGGTGGAACGCCTAATGCGATGAACGCATCCCGACCCCGCGTGGATTTTGCCAGCACGTATTCAATGAAACGATGGAACGAAAAGGCGAAGGAACGCGCCATCGCAGGATGTTCATAAAATGATGTATTCATGAATGCGCTGGCGATTATGGTGATTACTCCGGCTTTTTGCGCGGCGCGCGCAAAAGCGGGATACAGACAGTTCTCAATGAAAATAAGGGCTTTTGGGTTGACCGCTTTGATCGCTCTCTTGACGGCAGGGGATGTGTCCCATGGAGTATCGAATATAAAGTCCACTTCTTTGTGAGCGCAGTTTTTAGCGAACCGGTAGGTCTCCAGATTATTCGTTGAGAAAAATATGGTGCAACCGGGTATTTTTTCTTTAAGCGCCTTACAAAGCTGCATCGCTTGTATCGTTTCTCCTCCGGAATTGGCGTCTACCCATATGTTCAGGTTACTTCGGGATCTTGTCGTAATTTCCCGGGGAAGAAAACCCCACTTGTTCCAGAGATATTGTTTCCAGTAAGGATCTTTGCCAAAGAGCGTGCGTTTTAGGAATGTGACCGGTATATACGCATAGATCTTAACAATATAGATAAGTTCCGTAATGATAAAACGTGCGCGCACGCGTTTTACTCCGTTAGAGGTGCCCTGCTTTTTTAAGCGAGTCGATATTGTTGATGACTTTTTCGAAGGCATCTGCAACATCGTTCATATCCTTCTTTTTCATCGGGAATCGGCAAACGCCGAGTGTCGCCAACTGTTGCGCGTAGAGCCGCTCTGTTACCGGGCAAAGCCCGTGCGGGTAATTCCTCTCTTTGCCGTAAAAACTGCAGGTGAACGGGCAGCCTTTTGTGCCATAGGCAAGTTTTTGCGCGTAAACCGGCTCAAAATAAATAGGCCTGACGTATCCGCCTGCCACAGGGATACCTTCGGCTGCCAGCGCTTTGATAAAAGTCTGGCGTGAGATCCCGAGCGTTTCTTCCAAGATGCGAATCGGGTACGTGAAATAGACGTGTTTTGCCCAGGGCTTTCTTTGAGGCGTGATAATGCCCGGCATTTTCGATAATTTTTGAGTTACATAATCCGCCAATCGAATGCGTATAGCAGTCAGATCATCAAGTTTTTTGAATTGTGCCAATGCAACCGCGGCTTCAAGTTCCGTCATGCGGTAGTTCCATCCGAGAGTGTTAACGATATTGTGCACTCCCATATCGTGCACGACCACTTCCCCGTGGTTGCGCACTAATTCGGCGGTATGGGCGTATTGTTCATGAGGCGTGACGATTACCCCGCCCTCTCCCGAAGTAATAATCTTATTTTGGTTGAAACTGAAAACAGCGATATCACCGAGAGTCCCGACTAATTTATTTTTATACAG
>CAZJJL010000223.1:1712-2373 GCA_964546325.1 uncultured Planctomycetales bacterium
GCCGGAGCCTGAGCGCAATCTTCGATGATCTTCAGACCGTGTTTTTGGGCGATCACGGTTATTGCATCCATATCAGCGGGGTGGCCGAAGAGATGAACTACTATGATCGCTTTTGTCCGTTCGGTTATGACGCTTTCCAATTTTTGCGGGTCGATGCAGAACGTATCTTCCGTTATATCGCAGAATACCGGGATCGCATTATGCATCAGGATCGCCGTGGCGGATGCGCTCATCGTATAGGGGGGGACAATGACTTCGTCTCCGGGGCCGATACCGAGTGCCGCGATGGCTGCGTGCAGACCGCTTGTCGCGGAATTAACTGCAATAGCAAAAGGTACGGCGAAGTAATCACGGAAACTTTTTTCAAGTGATTGGACTTTTACTCCACCGTGGAATTTAGGGCCCGCTTTTGCGATGAAACCGGATAAAACACCGCTTTTTAAGACTTCTTTGATTTGCTTAAGTTCTTCTTTTCCCATTACCGTATGGGGTAAGAAAGGTGTTGTCCTGACCGGTGAACCGCCTAAGAGTGCAAGTTTTGACATAGTATATACGTCCTTATTTTGATTCGATGCGTATTGTTCGATCCGCAAGAGGGATTGCGATCTTCCTTGATCCTTGTTTAACCGATTCATGTGCGGCGCAAATTATTTCTAAGGCA
>CAZJJL010000224.1:0-817 GCA_964546325.1 uncultured Planctomycetales bacterium
TGTGCCATCTGGATGTTGTGGAGCACCGTTTACCCCAGGATGGCAGGGCAAAGGTACGTTTAACCAGCGGGCAGGAGGTTGATTTAAGGGTTTCGGTGTTGCCCGGTTATTTCGGAGAGAATGTCGTTATACGCATACTCCCTTCGGGGATTTTGCTGGATCTGGATAAGATAGGTTTCTTCCCCGATGATCTGAAAGCTGTTGATGATGCAGACATACTTGTTGCAAACCCTGGCACTGCGCCGTCAGAAGCGACATGGAACGAGATCGGAGCATTTTATATAAAACACACAAAACCTGGTGATTTTTGTGAACGATTAATAATTATCTGGAAAGAAGATAGAAATCCTAAGTGGTCAATTGAATTTGCTAAGAAGGCGGGAAGAGTTGTCGCTTCAGTTGAAGAGGCACTTGCTGAGCTAATAAAATTGAAGTAGCTAATAGGCCCGCATGCCATACTTCTGCTTTTGAAATGAAACTAATCTAAACTCTCTTTAACACCCCTTTCATTTTTACAATATTCTTATAGTCCCACTGTATCACTGCTGCTTTTTTAAGCCATCATTTTAGATGAGTGATTTTAATCTCTTTTACGTCGGTATAAAATATTTCCGCTGCCTTGAATTTTCCTTCAGCCTTCAAATCTTTTTCATCAAAACTCTGACCGCTGAAAAACATCAAAGATACAGCGCCGTTTTTGCGAACAGAATATGAGACAATAGGATTGCCTTCAATAAACCAGACAGGCGTTCCGTGCCAAATCTTTGCTTCGCTTTTCTTTAAAGTGCTCGTGATAACAGACTCTAGAAAGACACAA
>CAZJJL010000224.1:827-2367 GCA_964546325.1 uncultured Planctomycetales bacterium
CGGAAGGTGTAGATCTCGGTGGTCGCCGTATCATTAAAAAATGTCCAAACATTGTTTATTTGTATGTTCTACTGTCCATTCAATGCCGTATTTATCTCTAAACATCGCAAAGGAGGTGCCCCAAGGACTTTCTGACATAGGCATTTCAATTGTTCCGCCGGCTGAAAGCCCATGAAAAATTCTATCCGCCTCTTCTTTGCTTTCGGCAGTTATAGCAATTTTAGATCTATTTTCATTCTCACTTACTCGGCCCATGCTTTCTGGGACGTCATTGGCAATTAGGACGTTGTTGCCGACCGGCAGAGTAATTCGCATAATCTTATGTGCTTCATTTTCT
The DNA here is from genome assembly GCA_964546325.1 of uncultured Planctomycetales bacterium. Classification (GTDB taxonomy): domain Bacteria; phylum Omnitrophota; class Gorgyraeia; order Gygaellales; family Profunditerraquicolaceae; genus DAONEO01. The sequence continues at coordinate 1,165 of CAZJJL010000224.1, forward strand.
GGTACGGGGAACTCGTCGCTGGCGATGTCTTTGAAGCGAATAATGCTAGATAACTCACCGCCAAAGACCGATTGATAAAACATAAACGCCTCCTCGGCATTGCCGTTGAAATTTATATACGGGTTAATTGTTATCATGGTGATTGTTTAGTGTTGTTAATGGCATAACTTTACCATTTCTAAAATTATTTTTCTATTTGACACTCTTTAAAATAGTACGATACAGTTTGAATATTGGATTTCGCGCTCCGTCTTGCTCTTGAGACGCTACAGGAGCCCCAACACTAAAAACAAGAGCCCTTATATTATCCAGTACAAAAGGTCGATTGGATGATCTGACTCACGTTTTATCTTCATGGTATATGGATCAAAACGAAAAAGAGAAACTATCCCTGACGGCCGATGAGCGCTATTGGCTCGAGCGAAAGACGCCACGCCGCCGCTGGGATGAATGGGGCTCGCCTGTCGGCCTGAGTCTTGGCTGGGCCATCTTCATTCTTTCGATTGGGGTTTTTCTCTACTTATTGCGCGTGGCTGGACTTTTGAACTAGGATACAACCTGCTTTAATATTCTTTGGCCAGTGCGTAAACATTAAGCCCGGTGTTTTTACCGGGCTTTGTGTTAGATATGAATGTGAAGGATTGAGAATCGACTTCTTCGCTTAAACAAAGGTGCTTTGGTATACTTGATATACTACGTTATATGAATACCTCCAGCCTAGACCCTACAACAGCCAAAATATATCAGTTCGGAACCCTCGCTGGAATAATTGCCCCGGTTCTTTTTGTCGGTGTTTTTGTCCTCGAGGGCTGGCTGCGCAGCGACTATAATTCGCAGACGATGTTTGTCAGCGAGCTATCGCTCGGGCCGCGCGGCTGGATTCAGATTGCCAACTTTATTATTTTCGCTCTTTTACTCTTTGCCTTCTCGCGGCGTGTGGCTGAAATGCTTAAAGGATGCATCGCGGCAAAGGCGGGTCCTCTGCTCCTGGCAGCCGTTGCCACCTGCTGTTTATTATCCGGAATTTTCGTAACTGATTCCGGAACAATTTTTACGGCACAAAAAAGCCTGCATGGCATTATCCATGGCATCTTCGGTGCTGTCGTTTTCCTCATTATGCCGATTTGCTGTTTCATGTTTATGCGCCGTTTTTGGAATGACCCGCAATGGCAAGGAATCCGCTTTTGGACTCTCGGTGCAGCT
>CAZJJL010000225.1:0-2354 GCA_964546325.1 uncultured Planctomycetales bacterium
CCCGCGTTAAAGATGCTTTGCTTAAGAAGGGTATCCGCATGGAAAAAGCGCATATCCTTGTTATGGGAGCTACCTATAAAAAAGATATAAAGGACCTTCGTAAATCCCCTGCCTTGGATATTATCAGCGGGCTCCAGAAAAAGAATATCTCCGTATATTATCATGACCCGCTCATACCGTATTTAAAGATCGATCATATTAATTTGCATTCGGTTCCGCTAACGAGAGAATCGCTTACGAAGGCCGATTGCGTCATTATTGCGACGGACCATAGTTGCGTTGACTATGATTTTGTCCGTAAAAATGCGAAGATGATCTTTGACACGAGAAATATCTACAAGCATATTTCCGATAAAAGGATCATTCCTTTATAACTATGAAAAGAAAAGTTGCGGTTATTACCGGAGGGTCGGGTTTTATCGGATCTCATCTGTGCGATAGACTTTTGGGAGAAAATTGCAACGTTATTTGTCTGGATAATCTGATAACCGGCTCCAAGGATAATATCAAACATCTTCGGAATGATCGTCACTTTGATTTTATTAATTATAACGTCACAAAATACATTAAGATCCCGGGGAAAGTGCATTATATCCTGCATCTTGCTTCGCTTGCGTCTCCCGATGATTATTTAAAATACCCGATCCAAACGTTAAAGGTAGGATCACTGGGAACACACAACGCGCTGGGGCTTGCAAAAGAGAAGAAGGCCGCATTTTTATTAACGTCCACATCGGAAGTATACGGTGATCCCTTGGTACATCCGCAACCCGAGTCGTATTGGGGCAACGTCAACCCCATAGGGGTACGCGGATGTTACGATGAATCAAAACGTTTTGCGGAAGCCTTGACAATGGCGTATCACCGAATCCATAAGATCAATACAAAGATCGTTCGGATATTCAATACCTATGGACCCCGTATGCGTGTTCATGATGGAAGAGTTGTGCCGAATTTTATTTATCAGGCATTGCACGACAAGCCGTTAACGGTTTATGGAAAAGGCCTCCAAACGCGCAGTTTCTGCTATATCGATGATATGGTAGCCGGTATTTACAAGCTGCTCCATGCTTCAATAAATACTCCCGTTAATATCGGAAATCCCGGAGAATTCACCATCATAGATTTCGCCCGCTTGGTCATCTCCATGGTTCCTACCAAGAGCCGTATTGTTTATAAGCAGCTGCCTCTTGATGACCCAAAACAGCGCAGGCCTGATATCCGGCTTGCTCACAAAGTGCTTCATTGGACCCCGGCCACACCTCTCAGAGCAGGCCTTCTTAAGACTATCCCCTGGTTTAAAGCCGCTTCTTCCCTATAATCGGCAGGCCTCATCTTGAATCGGTTTTAATATATGCTATACTTGAGTTAGAACATAAAGCCGGACGGAATAATAGGCCGTATCGCGTTTTCTGGTATTATTTTAATTTATTTTAGTTCATTTGCTCAATAATTAGCCTATTCTTCGCCTGGATTTATTGCCGGGGGCATATATGCCGTTTCGAAGAATAGGTTTTTTATTTATATTGAGATATTTCTTGACAGAAAAGGAAGGAGGTGTTATAAAGTTAGTAATGCAATGGGCGTGACTCGCTTACGTAATTGCCTCTGAAATCAACAGATAGGAAACGGTATCATTCTTCGTAGATGATGAGGTAATAAGGAGCGAACGTCAAATCAAACCCAAGGGAGGAGGGCTTCATATGTTCGGAAGAAAAGGTTTTACGCTCGTAGAAATCATGATCGTTGTAGCCATCATTGCGTTATTGGCGGCCATCGCGATCCCGAACCTGCTTCGTGCTCGTTTGAATGCGAACGAATCAACCGCAATCGCAGCGCTCAGAACCATTAGTACGGCGTGCGAAAGTTATCGTTCTGCGCAAAACCCAGTTTCGTATCCGGCAAGTTTAGCTATATTATCTGGAGCTACACCGCCGTACATCGATGCAACATTGGGTACAGGCACTAAGTCAGGCTATACGTTTACGTACACCCAGGTCAGCGCCAATCAACACACCTGTGTTGCTGCGCCTGTCACCGCTAACGTCACAGGAACCAGAAGTTTCTTTGTTGACGAGTCCGGTGTTATCAGAGTCGGTACTGACGCAACGGGTACGCCTATTTAGTATCCGCCTTCAGTTCATAAAAGAGGCAACGTTTAAAGCGTTGCCTCTTTTATTTTTTGTGATAGAATATCTCTATGCGTAAGGCATTCACTTTAGTAGAGATCATGATCGTTGTTGCTATTATCGGTTTGTTATCGGCTCTTGCGATCCCCAATATCCTTCGCGCACGCCTGAACGCAAATGAATCTGCCGCGATATCATCCTTACGATCCATCAGTACTGCCTGCG
>CAZJJL010000226.1:0-2330 GCA_964546325.1 uncultured Planctomycetales bacterium
GAGTTTTTTCGGTTTTCCTTTTGAGTTGGGAAGCAATGAGATCGACCGCGGGCAGTTTGATAAAGAGATTGAGATTTTCGGTGCGCGCAGCGCAGGCATGTGCGTCTTACGCGACGCCTTGATAAAAGCGGGGGTCTTTGATCACGATTATTTCATGCACAGCGAAGAAACTGACCTTTGCTGGAGAATATGGCTAGCCGGATATACGATCGTCTTTGTTCCCTCGTCAGTGGTTTTTCATAAGAGAAGCGGCTCCGCAACGGTTTCCGCGCGCACCATGCAATATTATGAAGGTTCAAAGAATTGCATGAAAACACTCTTGAAGAACTGCGGAATGTTACGTTTGCTGTATATGACGCCTTTACATTTGATCTCGTGGCTGGGGATAGCGCTAATACTTTGCTTTAAATTACGTTTTACGGATGCCCATGCGATTATGCGGGGGCTGTACTGGAATATGAGCCACATAGGAAAAATCTATCGTGAGCGGAAGATCATTCAGGAAATGCGGGTCATACCCGATAGAAAGCTTTTCTCGATCATGCGGGGAAAGATCGGAATATACGGATTTATTAAAAAAGCTTTTTCGTGGCTCTTCAGAACTTAATAAAGACATCGTAAGGGAGCGTGTAGTGCAAACGAGGATCAGCGTAAAAAAAATCCTTATTATCGGAGCGATATTTTTACTTCTCACCGGAGTTTTTACCTATCCGCTTTTTTTCAAGCTCTCAACGCATATCCCCGCATTTGAGAGTACTGATGAACCGTTTGGCGCCTTGTGGAACTTTTGGTATAACGCTTTTGCGGTTTCCCGCGGATTGCCGTTGACTTCCTGCCCTTGGATCGCAGCACCATTCGGTATCCCTGACACAACAAGCGCCTATTATGTTTGGGATTTTATCAATAAGAGCCTATCCTCAACATGCGGTTATATCCTTGCGTACAACCTGCAAATTGTTGCATCCTACCTTGTAGCGGGTTTAACCATGTTTATCTTGGCATGGTACATCACCAAAAATGCGCTAGCCAGCCTTATTGCCGGCATCATATACGCCTTTTGCCCGTATCATGCGGTACGCACCTGGCAGCATCTCGGTCTTGCGATTATTCAATGGATGCCGCTCTACATTGTAGCCTTATTGCGATTGCACCAAAAACAGAATCTTCAACGCATACTCGCAGCAGGTTTGGCCTTCTTCCTGGTCGCTGCATTCGATTTCTATTACGCGTATTTCATGTTTCTGGCTACCGTCGTTTTCATAGCCTACATTCTGATACGGAAGAAGAGCAGAAAAGTTAAATTTCTCGGATCCATCGCCCTGGCATTCTTCCTTTCGCTTATACTGCTTATCCCGTCCATTCATGTCATCCTTAAAGGAAAAGCTGCGGCATCGGCACAAAAAGCCGGCGCGTTCAATATGTTTGTACGGCCGTTTGAAGACCTCTTTGCGCAATCTGCCAGGCCGTTAAGTTATTTCCTGCCTGCATCCACGCATCCGGTCTTTGGATCGTTCACGACCCAGCTGATCGGTAATGACCTCTACGGAGAGAGCATGACCGAACATACGCTCTACCTGGGTATCATCCCCCTGATCCTGGCGTTCCTATTCTTTAAAAAACGCTCGCTGCTACGAAAATCCTATATTGATAGCACGCAAGAAGAACGCTGGATTTACGCACAGTTCTTTGGAGTACTTTTGATCGCAAGCTGGATATTCTCACAACCTCCCTGGTGGAAGATATTCGGCTTGAACATACCCATGCCATCGCAATTCTTATACGCTATCCTGCCTATGTTCCGTGCCTATTGCCGTTTTGGTATCGTCGTTACCCTTGCGCTTGCTATCCTGGCAGCTCTCGGCTTTACGGTATTGACAAAACGCTACCCGGGGAAATTCAGGATTGCTTTCATATTCACCGCAATAACGTTGGGTATCCTCTTTGAATACTGGACATATCCTCCCTACAAGATCATGGATGTTACCGCAACGCCGGCTGTATATTCCTGGCTCAGAGAGGAGCCCGGCAGTTTCATTATAGCCGAATACCCTCTTGATAGCGGATCCCCCAATGAAATGTATAAGTTCTATCAAACAAAACATTATAAGAAAATAATAGACGGGACTATCCCCGGCACGCAAGCGCATGCGTTTGCCCAAACGATTACTACGCTTTCCGATGCAGCCACCCCCGGTATACTTAAAACTATGGGAGTGCAGTATATACTTGTGCACCATGACGGATACCTGGGATCAGGTCTAACATCGGATGCGGAAGAACTCGCCAGAATAGGATCGAACAAGAACATTAAACTCATTAAAACTTTTCCT
>CAZJJL010000227.1:0-2326 GCA_964546325.1 uncultured Planctomycetales bacterium
CCGGGTTCGCAGTGTTTGGGATACTCCAACACGAATACCTCCTTTTTCACATGGCCCTCTTTTTCCTGCTCCTTCTTGCCCTATACCGTTGTATGCAAAAGGACTATCCCCGAAGGACCGTTACGATCGCAACGATCATATGCGTGTTTTTCGCGCTCTTTATAAATGTATTCCCTAATTATAGGAATATCCCGTTCCGCGATAAACTCGGGTCCACCCCCCGGGAAAAAGCGATCCTATACCTTAGAAAACACACCAAACCCAATGATACTGTCGGAGGTTACGCGTATAGGGATGTCGCGATGTCAAAAGCATATATGGCAGACATGTCTTACGAAATGAGAGGAAAAAAGACGCGCGCGGAAATAACCGAATGGATCGACCGGCTCGACGTAAAAGCACTATACATTGATCAGAATTTCAGAGATTACCAGCCGGAAACATGCGCATTACTCGACCAATTGATCGGGACAACACTCAAAGTCGGATTCCAGGGTGACGATGGGATCACCCAAGTACTGTTAGTTAATCGCCCCTGAGCGCCTTACGGCATATAGAGAGATCTCTCGCCAGGAATATCACCAGTCGATCGGGAAATAATCTTTTAAGAACTTTCCGCACCAATGTTTCCCCGTATTAATACCATCGAATAACGGGTCGCAAACCCGGGCAGCGCCATCCACGATATCGAGCGGCGGCTGAAAATCATGCCGTTCCTGTTTCAAAGCAGCAAGCATTGCCGGATCTTCATCCGTAACCCACCCGGTATCAACCGCATTCATAAATATCCCAAAAGCAGCTAAATCAGAAGCGCAACTATGCGTCAACATGTTCAAAGCTGCTTTCGCCATATTGGTATGCGGATGCCTGCCGTCTTTTTTATAACGCAAAAATTTCCCCTCCATGGCAGAAACATTGATAACATGTTTTGTCCCGGTATTAACCTGTTTCATCAACGGAATAAGTTTATTGCACAATACAAAAGGAGCAATAGCATTAACCAGCTGCAGCTCGAACATCTCGGACGTCGGGATCTCCCCAAGACGAAGCCGCCAACTATTGGTCTTTCGTAAATCGACCTGTTGGAGATCGGCATCAAGTTTTCCCGCCGGAAAAACGGTCTCAACGGCCAACGTAGAATCATACGCATACGGAATCTGCGAAAGTGCGGCGGAAGAGCGCAAACCGATACCCGGTATCGTGCCGTTCCAGGCAACGGGAAGCGCCGGATCAGACGAATGAGGGATACAATACCTCTTACACTCTTCAAAATCATGCCGAAGCAGCCGCGCATTTTCCGGTAGTTCAGACGCCCCACGCAACTCATTGTGCATCAAATGCGCATAGAATCCCGGGGGCCGACGCACAGTCTGCGCCGCATTATTCACAAGAATATCAAGGCGATTGTATTTTTGCGCAACATACGCACAAAATAGTTCGACACTCGGGGTATGCCGCAGATCCAAGCCGTAAATATGCAAACGATTACCCCATACCGAAAAATCCTCTTCGCGCGCATACCGCAACGCAGAATCAATAGGGAATCTGGTTGTCGCGATCACTTCAGCACCTGCGCGAAGCATCATAAGCGTAGCCTGATATCCAATTTTTAAGCGCGAACCGGTAATGATCGCGACACACCCGTCAAGCGGAGCGGACTGAAAACGTTTCTGGTAATTGAATTCCGCGCAACGCGGGCACAAAGCATCATAAAAAAAGTGCAGCCGGGTATATTCTTCCTTACAAATATAGCAGTTACGCGGAGATCGAAGAACCCCCGCTCCTTGCGGCTCCAGGTCTCCGGAAGGGATCTGTTGAGGCGCGATAAAAACAGCTGCCTTGCGCGCGCTGCGAATGCCGGTTGCCGCACGCGCCTCACGCTCACGCTTAACCAGGCGCTTTCGTTCCATTTTCTTTATATCTTTACGTCGTTTACGGATCTCATGCCGATCCGGGCGGGAGAATTTTCCCGCAGCGGTCATCAACGCAACGCGCTGCTCTTCCGTCAAAAAGACCGTGCCGCTATTGGCAACCAAATCCTCAAGCATCGCAACACATTTATCGATCTCTTTCTGGGAATATTTTATTTCCATAATGCAACACCTTACGTCTCTTTAAGGTTATTTTCTCCTATTCACTATCGTGCCCATAATACGCGATGCGCCAACCCCAAGGGATGCGTAAGAATGCCTTAGACGTAACCCGCGTTAATCGGCGCTAACTCAGATATTTCAAATGACTGCATCTGAACTATGTACCCTAGATAAATCCCCGCTGACACTCATCGCTACCCCAAAGAAGAGTCGGAAGGGATCTTTCGCATGTG
>CAZJJL010000228.1:0-2304 GCA_964546325.1 uncultured Planctomycetales bacterium
GTGCAGGAAAGTTATGAGCGTAGAGTTTTCCGGCATCATATCGACTTCATGTTTGTTTTTTTGTTCGTTGAAGACAGGCTGTTTGACTTTAAGAATTATATCCGCCGTTTTGTATAGTTCCTCCACATCCTTTACAATGACAGCTCCGGCGGCTTTATAATCATCATCGGTAATGAATATTCCGGCGCCGGCACCGGATTCGACCGCAACATCGTAACCTTGACGCCGATATTTTTCGACAGTCGGGAATCGCGGCCACTCTCTTTTCCTCGTGCAGAATCTCCTTTGGTATTACTATGCGCATAGTTCATTCCTCCTTGTAGTAACCTATTGTTTATTTTTACTAGCTGATCTGTGTGCTGGTTTCTGCCAGTTGTTCAACAAGCAGGTCCAGAGACCGCAAATAGCTCTCTCTGCTCTCAAATATCCATTCACGCTGCCAGCCTGGATCGTCGATCTGCCGGCCTTGTTCTCCAAGAATTGCATCGCCGAGCGCTGCCGGGGTCATGTATATATGAAACGTTTTCTCGCGATCACCCGGCCCAGGCAGCGAAGCATCGTAATAATTCCGCAAAGCCTTCTCAAAAGGCTGGCCCTGTGAGGCTTTGATATGCCACTCGGCATTGGGCGTCCCCTCGGAATCTTCTCCGTCAAAATAGTCAAGACTTAAAATTACCGATGTCCCGTCTTGCCATACAAGCAGCACGTTCATTACCTTATCGTGTCTTTCGTTTTGACCTACGCTGCAGATCTTTGTCGCAAGGGCGCATACCGGCATCGTGACATAAGGGTTGTCTTTATCGTCTGGAACCGGCACCGCCCTGTTGAAATCATCGACCGATATCTCATGCTGAGATGAATACCGGGGAAGCTTTATCAGATTTTTGAATTCGCCGAAGGAAGAGTCCTTTACCCTCCCAAAAGATCCCAGCATCACACTTTTCCTGTTGTTTGCCGGGATTTCCAGGGGAATCGGTTGATAGACATTGATCGGAAAATTACACAGGATCAAGTCGGCAAATTCTGTTTTTACAGCATTGTTACCGATCCGTATCAGCATGCTCCTAAGGCCGTTAACGCTGCTTTGCATTTTTGTTTCGATGGCTATATCTTTCATTTTCTTTTCCCTACCTTATATTCGGTACCGACGAGAAAAACACTTTCTCCGCATCATCTGTGAGTTAGTATAGCGAAAGGAAAGTTTTATTTGTATCGGGTGGAAGCTGATTTTTTAGGCGTATTTGCTGATATTTGAAAGGGGGATTTCTCATTCGGCGGTGATATTTATTCAGGAAACTATTCGTATTGCCCTATATGAATCGGGAATAGTCCTATATGCCGTCTAGGGTTATTCCCTATTTGTGGTTTCACCTGTTGTTGCTTTGATGAGCTTCAGTATGATTGAACACGTGGGGCCAAAATATAGTCTGCAATTTAAAATAACCCGCCAGATCGGAAGTAAGTCGCTCCTTTACGGTCCATTTTGACTCTCCTATGGGATAGAAGGTAGGTTCCTTCTTGTATCAATTACCTAAGGAGAAAAATCATGTCAAAAAAGAAGGTGCTTATTACAGAATTCGCTATCCAAGTTTATTCGGATGGTGATATCGCTTGGGATGGGGCTGATAAGTTTATGTGCTGGAAATTGAGGCAAAGGCCTAAAGAAGGATTCCTGCCTTATGCGCATAAAATCCAGGGGTTTGGAATATCTTCGGAAAGCGGCGAAAACCCACAAAAACAACGCCTTTCTCTACGACAAAACAGGCCTTGACTTCTTCGAATAATCCTTGTAGATCATGATCATGCCGACGGTCGGCAGACAGCGTACGGAGGTAAAAGCCATGAAGAAAATACGGAAAGGAGACCGGGTCCGCGACGCCAAATGGGGTGGCAAATACACCGGGACGGTGGTTAGAACCGCTGGACAGTCGGTGTTTGTGCAGTGGGATAACATCGCGGTGGAGGACGAACTGCGGAATACGGAGGTTCAGCCTCTTGGAGCGCGGGTCGAGGGCGATATCCCGAGCGTCATCAAGGCGGTCAAAATATGAGCCCATATCGGCAGACTATTATTGCGGCGACTGCCGCCAGCGGCAAGGATGTGGAATATATAGAAGACATCATGCGGCACGATATCTTCCACTCCACGCTGGACTGGCTGTCACGGGCGCAATTGGCCCGAGGTGCGCGGGCGGCGATGAAGATGCTGAAGCTATACCGTGATAATCCGTCCCTCGCAAAACACTTTCCAGAAGCATAGAGGTTGGACATTATGGACATAAAGAAGCGCGGGCGATACTGGGC
>CAZJJL010000229.1:0-2222 GCA_964546325.1 uncultured Planctomycetales bacterium
TGCGGAACGAGTATTGCATACGGATGTATCAGGATTCGCTGGGCTTATGTCGGCTGCCGGCAGCGGAGCGCTGGTTGCGGCATTGATGCTCGCAAGACTCGGAGATTTCCGGCGAAAAGGGGAACTCCTTATTGTTTCCTGCGGAGTATTCTCGGGGGCGCTTATTGTATTTGCCCTTTCCAAGGTTATCGTTCTTTCTTTGGCATGTTTGGTGTTTGTAGGATGGGCGTCGGTCATGAGCGTTAGTATTATTAATACGCTTTTGCAGACCATTGTGCCTGATGCATATCGCGGCAGGGTCATGAGCGGTTTTATGATCACGTTTGCGGGAGTTCTGCCTTTCGGAAACCTTGCCAACGGCGCTCTTGCCCATATATATGGCGTTTCCAACGCCATATTGATCAGTGCAGTTACCTGCGGGATCGCTATTATGCTTGTGAGCGCTCTTTTCCCCCGGGTGAGAAGTCTCTAGGAAGGAATGTCTATGGCTGTGAATAAACCGGAAACAATTAATCTCGCGAGTTTGTTAAAAGAGAAGGGGATAGTTTTGGAATTAGCGGGAGATTCCAAAAAAAAGATTCTCGCCGAATTAGCCGGCATTGCCGGCCAATCGGGAAAAATGCTGAATGAAAAAGGATTTTTGAAGGCAATGATAGAACGGGAGGCTTTGGGATCATCGGGAATCGGCAACGGAGTTGCCATCCCGCATGCAAAATCAAAACACGTCAAGGATTTCATTTTGGTATTTGCGCGTAAACACGCGGGTATTGATTTTGGCGCTTTAGACGGAGAACGGACATTTTTGTTTTTTGCTTTGGCCTCCCCTCAGGAAAAGGTGGGGATGCATTTAAAGATCCTTGCCGAGATATCTCATTTGGTCAAAGATAAATTCATTGTTGACGGGCTTCGGCAGGCAAAGGACAAAAAGGACATCTTAAAGGTCATAACTGTTTTCAATAAAAAGCCGTGATTCTTTGTTTTTGCAGGTAACCGGTATAATACGTATATTCAATTTTTCAACAAGGAGACGAGCATGAAGATGTTTGTGCTGGCGGTAGTAGCGGCAGTGGCAGTATTGAGCTCAGGATGTGAAAAGAAACAAGCAATGACGGATGAAATGCAGGAGCCTTTGTCGATGGCCGCGCTTTCGACATTAGCAAATGAGACTGCTGCACGGGCGCAAGGGTCGACGAACCAAGGTCCCGGAGCTTCCGTCGCGACTGCGCCGCAAACAATGGGTGCGGCAGAAGGAACGATCAAGCCGGAAGTGCGTTTAGAGCCATTACCTCCGGCTGGACCGTATAAGCCGACCGTGCAGGAGATCCAGACGGCATTGAAGAATGCGGGACTCTATGGCGGGGAAGTAGACGGGAAAGCAGGGCCCAAGACAAAAGCGGCGATCGAGGAGTTCCAAAAGGCGAATAATCTGAAGGTTGACGGTAAGGTCGGGCCGCAGACATGGGCAGCATTGAGTACCTATGCAGCGAGTGTTGCGGTTGACGCTCCGGTTGTTTCGGAAAAGAAGTCCAAGAAGAGGCGTTAATTATTGCTTCGTTCTCTTGAAATCTGCCGCGTATAGAGTATACTTTATATAGCCGATAAAGGTAAACCTATCGAAAGATGGGGGCACAAAGCTGCAGGCCTACGTCGTCGGGTGTTCTTGCTCCGCTGTTGTGCGTTTGTTGCGGCGCTTCGTGTGCCGGCGATACGGTGGCTGGGTTGCCGAATGGTAAGGTTAGTTGGCACTAACCTTTATCGGCTCTGTATTCATGCCCGACGTTACGTCGGGCTTTTTCTTGGGGGCGGTTCAAATCATAGAACTGCCCCCTCTTTTATGTTATAATACCTTTTATGGCTGTATTCCCGCGCACTTTTTTATGGGGTGCATCAACAAGTTCCTATCAGGTCGAAGGCAACAATTCCGCCAGCGATTGGTGGCATTGGGAGAAGCGCAACGGTAAAGAGCCTTCGGGCAGCGCCTGCCGTCATTATGAGCTTTATCATGCCGATTTTGACTTGGCGCAATCATTGCATCATAATGCCCATCGTATTTCTATCGAGTGGAGTCGCGTAGAGCCGGTAGAAGGTGAATTTTCCTACCAGGAAATCCAGCATTATATCCATGTTATAAACGCTTTGCGTCAGCGCGGCCTTGAGCCTGTGGTGACATTGCATCATTTTACCAATCCGCTTTGGTTTGCGAACCGGGGAGGATGGGAGCG
>CAZJJL010000230.1:0-1038 GCA_964546325.1 uncultured Planctomycetales bacterium
GAGGGCGTCATGACTTTTGAGCGTCACACCTGATACCAACTTGCCCCACACAGGCTCTGCGCCTTTCGCGTTTAAGATATCTAGAACGACCTCGATCTTCGATGGCATAACAGGCGACAGCAAAACCGCTGATATGCGCAAACTCTCCGTGGCCACATAAAGGATCGTCCCCGCACGCGGCAGATCGCTTTTTGCCACCTTCCACGGCGCTTGCTTCTCAAGATAAGCATTCATGATCTCCTCGATCGCTTCGTCAATACGGTAATCGTTGATATACGCCCTCACGCGTCCGGCAAGCCCGTCGGCCATGACCCGGACCGCCTCATCTTCAGGGCTTAATTTTTGCGGCGACGGAATATCCTTATTGAAATATTTACCGATCAGGCCGCTCACACGGTTAAGCAAGTTCCCGAAATCATTGGCCAGATCGCTGTTGTAACGTTTGACAAAAAGATCGAGGCTAAAATGCGCATCTTGACCTAAGATCATTTCCCGCATCAAGAAATAACGAACGGCATCCACGCCGTATTGGCCGATCAGGTCAAGCGGATTGATAACATTGCCGAGCGATTTGCTCATTTTGGTCTCGCCGACAAGCCACCAGCCATGCGCAAAGATCTTTTCCGGCAGTGGAAGCCCTAGAGAAAAAAGCATGGTCGACCAATAGACTGAATGCGTTGTCAAGATGTCCTTGCCTAGTAAATGCACCGATGCCGGCCACCATCTCTTAAAGACTTTATCATCGGCATCGTAGCCTATGCCCGTAATATAATTCAAAAGCGCGTCGAACCATACATAGGTCACATACGCCTTATCAAAGGGAAGCTCGATGCCCCAGCTCATACGCGTTTTAGGCCGTGAAATGCATAGATCGCCCAACGGCTGTTTTAAGAAACCGAGGATCTCGTTTTTGCGGTGCTCGGGAGCGAGAAATCCTGGGTGCTGATCGATATGATCAATAAGCGCTTGCTGGTATTTGCTCATCTTAAAGAACCAGTTACGCTCGGTGAGCCACTGCAGCGGGATCCCTAGGTGATT
>CAZJJL010000230.1:1048-1878 GCA_964546325.1 uncultured Planctomycetales bacterium
ACATCACGAAAGGTCCCTGACTCTTTTTCTGTCTCCGTAATAAAACGCTCCTCCGCGACCGAATACCATCCTTCGTACTCATCGGCATAGATATCGCCTTTATCATAAACCTTTTGCAGCACATCCTGCACGACCTTGATATGCCGGGCCTGTGTCGTGCGGATAAAATCGGTATATTCAATGCCTAACGTCTTCCACAGATCCAAAAAACGTGGTGCCAGGTCATCACAATGGGCCTGCTCGCTCATGCCGCGCGTCTGCGCTGCCTGCTGAACTTTCTGTCCATGCTCATCCAGACCTGTCAGAAAAAAGACGCTATCGCCGGCTCTTCGATGAAAACGCGAAAGGACATCGGCTAAGATCGTCGTATAGGCATGACCGATATGCGGCTTGTCGTTAACATAATAGATAGGGGTTGTGACATAAAACTTATTCATCATCACCCTTTCCAAACAACACCTTGGTTGTTTTTCCTTCACCAAGATTGACCTTGACGCTGCGCTCAAGATAGTTAACATCGATCACTTCGCCCTTGCCTTGCGGGGTGGTGATCTTTGCCCCGCGCTTTGGCATGCCCTTGGCATATTGCCGGTAAAGCGGAGCCTCGTAGGCCATGCAGCATTTGATGCGGCCGCAACCCCCGGAAATCCTCGACGGGTTTAACGGCAGGGCCTGCTCCTTGGCCATCTTGATGGACAAAGGATGAAACCATTTCATGTACGACGTGCAACAGAGCTCTCTCCCGCAAACCCCGTACCCGCCTACGATTTTAGCGCGGTCGCGGACGCCGATCTGCCGGCGCTCAATGCGCACACGGAATATTTTGGCCG
>CAZJJL010000230.1:1888-2219 GCA_964546325.1 uncultured Planctomycetales bacterium
GGCCGCATACGCCGGAAATACGCGTAGGGTTAATAGGAAGATCCTGCTCTTTGGCCATCTTGATCGTTAAGGGGATAAATTCCCGCATGTATGAATTGCAGCAGAGCGTGCGCCCGCAGCAGCCCAAGCCGCCGATGGCCTTGGCCTGATCGCGGACCCCGATCTGTTTTAATTCAATACGCGCGTGAAAAATACCGGCGAGCTCTTTGACAAGATTGCGGAAATCAACACGCTCTGCGGCGATAAAGAAAAAGACGACCTTGCTGTTATCAAAACTATACTCGCAATGGACGATCTTCATCTGAAGCTTCTGCTCCTCGACCTTTTTGAT
>CAZJJL010000231.1:0-2218 GCA_964546325.1 uncultured Planctomycetales bacterium
TCGAAAGCGCGACGACCCGGATAAATTTGCTCTTGCGAAAGTGTATCATTTTGTTATGCCCTTTAAGAGCCCTCCCTCCATAAATTGCAAAAATATCGGCCCGCCGATAACAATACCGATAACCGGCAGGATACAAAAGATCAAGGGGATCAATATTTTAATAGGCGCTGCCATAGCAATGCGTTCGCCGCGGTGGAACCGCTGCAACCGCGTATCTTCGGACAAGATCGCGAATGCCTCGGCTACCGGAGTACCCATGCGCTCTGCCTGCACCAGCGTCTGCACAAACGAAGAGACTTCCGGAATGTTGAGCCGCCGCGACATATCGCGCAATGCCTGCACGCGCGGTTTCCCCCATTTTATCTCTTCAAGCACAAATGCCAGCTCTTCAATAAGCGGATTCCGGGGGATCTTCTCGATCAACCACTTGCACGCCGTGGTAAAATCAAGACCGGCCTCAACGCACAAGCCCAAGAGATCAACCGTTTCCGGCAAAAGCCGCGCGATCGCTTCTTTACGTTGTTTTAATTTACGCCGCAGGATGATATCGGGGATCACATACGCCAACACCGCGCCAAGCGCCAATGCCCAGGCTTCATAATTGCGCAAAAGGAAGATAATGACAGCTTCAAAAATAACAATGAGCAAAATTTTCAGGTTAATGAACTCCTGTGGGCTCATGGTAACGTGCGCGGCATCAATACGCATTTTCAGTTTTTGCTCAAGCTTAAGCTTTTCCAACAGCCCCTTGGTAAAAGGGAGGATGTTGGTTAAATACGAACGCATCTTCACCCGGTTATCCGCTACGGGCTCCGAGGTCAAACGCACCCTCTGCAGACGGCCGGAAGAATTCTCCCTGATCGCCCACACCGCAAGCCCGATGCTGGCAATGATCAAAACATAGCACAGGATTAAAAGCATTGCCCCTCCTTATATATTAATGGCGCTAAATTTACGTATTAAAAACATCCCAACGACCTGCAAAACCACTGCAACAATCAAAAGCATCCTGCCTGTTTCGCTTTTGAGCATGATATCAAAATGCTCTTTATTGAACGAATACACCCAGTACGTAAATAAAAACGGGAGCGCCGACATAATGATCCCCTGCATTCTTCCCTGCAGGGTAAGTGTACGGATATTATCCTTAAGCTTACGGTTATCGCGAATGGTCGTCGACAACCTGCTGAAAACCTTTGTTAAGTCGCCGCCGGTTTCGCGGGCAACGGCAATAGAGTTAACGACCAGCGTCAGGTCAGGCAATTTCATGCGCTTATCAAGGTGCTTTAAGCTCTCTTCAAGGGAGACGCCCATCTTATTCTCGCGAACCACCAAACCGATCTCCTGGCTGATGGGAGCCGGCATTTCTTCCTGCAATACTTCCAGCGCCTGCAGTAAACTCAAACCGCCCTTAAGAGCGCTGGAGAGGATCATGATCCCGTCGAGGATCTGTCCGTTGAATTGCATCCTCCGCTTACTCTCGCGCATCCGCAAAATGAAATTCGGCACAAAGAGACCGAGGGCTACGCCGGCCACTGCAGCAACAACATTGTTGAACGCAATATACCCGACGATCGCCAGAGCCGGAGGAAAAATATAGTAAAACATCATAACGCTCTTAACGCTCTTTGTTTCAAACATCTTATCGAGTTCTTTTTCCACAACCTGCTCTTTCTGAAAACGCCACTGCTCCCCGACCTTGATGAATAACGGGAAAACCGCCATTACAAGCAGGACGATTGAAGCAGCGATACATACCAAAACAAGCGCTAACATCATTCTTCTCCCTCCTGAGAGGTTTCAAACTGCTTATCAATATTCCGCGAAACAATGATCAACGAACGCGGCGCCGGCAATTTTTCGCTCGGAAATCCTTCCGGGGGAACGACGATATTGATCAAAACGTTCTCCTCCCCCCGCCGGAACAAAAGCATCGACACATCTTTTTGCACGATCTTCAGCCGGGAGAGAATCTCCGTCGAAAGGGCCCTCACCGGGCTCCACCCCGATGCAGCAAGGTTTTTGCGGTAAAAAGCCGCGATCTGAGAAGGAGTCCCCGCAGCTTCATAGATCATAACACCTCCGGCATCAGGCGCTGCAAGGCTAAACCTGCGCTTACTATCCGGGTACCGCATGATATCAGGCATATCTTTACCCGGAGCGTCCTGAACCATCTGTGTTTTCAAAAAATAATCGCGCAACATCCTGCATACCGCTA
>CAZJJL010000232.1:0-2210 GCA_964546325.1 uncultured Planctomycetales bacterium
TCCGGATCTTATCATTCTTGATCTTATGTTACCCGAAATAAACGGTTTAGAGGTGTGCCGGTTATTGAAAAAGAGCGAAAAGACCGCGGTGATCCCGGTGATCATGCTTACGGCAAAAAGCCAGGAGATAGATAAAGTTGTAGGGCTTGAGTTGGGCGCAGATGATTATGTGACTAAACCTTTTAGCGGTAAGGAGCTTGTTGCCCGCGTTAAAGCGGTTTTACGAAGAGGTAAAGAACACGGGAAATCTGACGATATCTTTTGCGATGGAGATTTGCAGGTTGATTTTGCCAAGATCGCCGTTACGGTATCCGGTAAGAAAGTTGAATTAACCGCAAAAGAATTCGAGCTTCTGAAAACACTTATACGGGCTGACGGCCGCGTGCTCTCCCGGGATTATCTTTTAGACGCTATTTGGGGTTTTGATAACGCAATGGAAATTCAAACCCGTACGGTCGATGTGCATGTTCGGACTCTTCGGAAGAAACTTAAAGCAGCTGCCCGGAGAATCATTACCGTTAAGAACTACGGGTATCGTTTTGAATCTCAGGAGTAAGCATGCTTTGGCTTGAATCAAAGAAAAGATTTTCTTCACTGGTGCAAACCTTGCGGGATATCGCGGCGGGAAAATTCGACCAGCGCACCCATATCCATTCTTCCGATGATGTCGGCGTCGTAGCGCAGCATCTGGATACCGCCCTTGATGTACTCGAGAAGGCTATTCATCGTCTTCAAGGGGAAAAGGAACAAGCTGCCGCTATGCTCAATAGTATGGCAGAAGGGGTCCTTGCGCTTGATCGCGATACGCGCATTCTTTCGATAAATCCTGCCGCGCAAAAGTTATTTTCGGTTACTCAGGGAGAGGCAGAAGGCAAGTTTTTGTTAGAAGTGATCCGTATTCATGAAATTGCGGATCTTGCGGCATTTGTATTGCGAACCGGTGATTTTACGGTGAGGGAACTTTCTCTTGAATGGCCGTTACGCAAGACCGTCGAGATCAGCGCAACAGCGTTTCTGCATAATGGAGCTGTCTCGGGTTGCCTGTTCGTCATTCATGATGTTACCGATATCCGGCATCTTGAAACCGTGCGCAGCGATTTTGTTGCTAATGTTTCGCATGAATTAAAGACACCGCTTACTTCGATCAAGGGATTTGTCGAAACACTTTTGGAAGGAGCGGTTGATGACAAGAAGGATAGCCGCGAGTTTTTGGGTATTATTCGTGATCATGTCAATCGGCTTGATAATTTGATCAATGACCTTTTGATCCTTTCTTCGCTTGAATCGCGGCAGATCGTGCTTGACCATGAAACGGTTTTTTTACATAAGCTCGTTCAAACGGTCATGCTGGGATTTTCTACGCAACTACGCAAGCGGAATGTTACGATGCACAATGATGTCCCCGACTCTATTCAGGTAAGGATCGATAAGGATAGGATTGAACAGGTACTCACGAATCTTATCGATAATGCTATTAAGTTCAATAAGGCCGGCGGCACGGTGCGCGTGAGCGCTGAATCTATCCCGGGAGCTCTTAAGGTTAATGTTCATGATACGGGCAGCGGTATCCCCGAGAAGGACATAAACCGTATCTTCGAACGTTTCTATCGCATTGATAAGGCCCGTTCTCGTGAGCTCGGCGGTACGGGCCTTGGCCTATCCATTGTGAAACATATCGTTGAACTTCACGGCGGACAGGCCGGTGTTGAAAGCACTGAAGGCCTTGGTTCGGCATTTTGGTTTACTCTCCCGCACTAAACTAATACCCGGTTCTTGTTCTTGGCGAACGCCCCTTAAAAGGGGCATTTTTTATTTTACCCACATTTAACCTCTTCCTCATTTCGATTTAATCATGCTTCATTATACTTTTGTCAAAGAAAGGAGATGAAGATGAAAAGAATCGTATTGAAGATCATTAAGCGGATAAAGCATTTTTTAGACGATATCGTCGAAGAAGAAATCCGGGCTTTGGATCTGTTCTATCAAGGATGCGCATGATTTACAACTTCGATAAAGGAGGAGAGAAGAAATGGGGAGACGGTTAAGGAGAATTTTTGCATGGGTGTTCTTGTTCTGCTTTTCGACGCAGTATGCTTTTGCGGGAGAGATTGATTTGTTGTTGAGTAAGCTTGTAGAAAAAGGGATCCTGAGCGCAAGCGAAGCGCAAACAATAGCAATTTCTCGTTGAACGAACTCGCGGTCAAGACGAG
>CAZJJL010000233.1:0-2189 GCA_964546325.1 uncultured Planctomycetales bacterium
AATCCCAGCGGAGAAACTCTAGTTGTGCCTGGCGATAAATTCCGTCTGCGTTATGAAAAGATAGAAGAGGGCGGAGTGTATGCTGCTAAGGGATTTATCAAGGCCATCCGGAATCCTTTTGGCGTTGCGATTGAGATTCAGTCTGCCTGGGGTTTTCCGGAAAAAGGCGCGGCCGATTGTTACATTGCCGATGGCATGTCGGAAGATGGTCAGCCGCTAGGAGAACCATATATTATCGCCGGAAATATTTTTGAAATGACCTATTCCGTCTACGAAGAAACTGTATGAGAGAGAAAGAAGAATTGCTAGAAGTGGTTGATGAGAATGATGTGGTTATCGGGCTGGAGAGCCGCAGCCGCATTCACCGCGAGGGCCTTCTGCACCGTGAAGCTAACATCTTGTTTATCACCCCTGACGGACAGCTGATTTTTCAGCAGCGTTCGAGCGAGAAGGAGACATATCCGAATAAGCTTATCTGCGCTGTCGGTGGACACGTCGAACCGGGCATGACGTATGAACAGACGGCTCGTAAGGAATGCGCCGAGGAAACCGGTCTTATCGTTTCTCCGTCCGATCTCGTATTTCTCGGAACGCTGCGCAAGCGCAGTTTTGATCAGTCAACGAGGCTTACGAATAATGTGTTCCGGGCATATTTTGCGTATCTTTTTTCAGGGAGCGTGTCCGATTTGCGCCCCGAACCGGGAAGCGGGCAGGGTTTCATGTCCTGGCCAATTGAGGAATTGGAGCATCTGTCACCGGTTGCGAGAGAGCGTTTCGCTGGTAACCCTTTTACGCCGGAATATATGGCCCAGTACCGGCAGGCACGGGCAGCCTTGGGATTAGCCGACCCGGAAAAAGAAACCGTATGAAAAAGCCACTGATCGAGATTATATTGCCGGCGACTTATCTAGCAGCAATCGATAATAGTGCCGGTTCGCGCTTCTTTCAGAATCTTTTCGCGCGCGTGGACGGTAAGAAAGCCGACATCCTGCGCGGCGGCGAATTATCCTGTGCCTTTTTCGTTTCATCGTTACTTTTGCTTTTCGGATTGATTTCACGCAAACATGCTAATGTTGATTCAACACTACGGTCGCTGCGGCGCTGCGGCTGGTATGATATCGCCCGACCGAAGCGTGGCGCGGTTATCGTCTGGGGTATAAAGGATTTTGGAAAAGGGGATTCCCATAAGCATATCGGCTTCTGTCTTGACCGGCACACGGCGCTCAGCCATAGTTTTTATAAGAAGACGCCTGTTCGACATGCTATTCTGTCGGCAAAGCTGGGGCGCGTCGAGACGATTCTTTGGAACCGGCGTTTAGAGGAGGATAATTAAATTTGTAACTAATTAATTATAATTTAACATATATGGCTGATGAACTATTTGACAGCGCGGGTGCTACAGAACGTTTGAAGCGCGTTCTATATAAGGTTGAGGATATCCGAAATATGATGAATAAAGAGATAATTAATTACTATGCCGACAGCCGCCCTGACTCCGCCGAAATCGAGGAACGAGACAGGACGGCCATCCGCAAATATCTGCGCTTTGCGGTTCAGGACATTGATGCCCTGTTGGACGGCGAGCTGAGAAACTAATTTTTTTCTTTTCAATGCGTGCGGTCTTTTTTCTTGAAAAAAAACTGCAATATGCTATGCTGAGGCTATGAAAGAAGCACTAAAAAAAGTAAGCGGCAAGGGCGTTGGCTTTACGCGCGGACTCTTTGATTTTCTTAAGAAATACTCCGTTATCGGCTTGGCGATAGGTGTTATCACCGCCCAGGCCTCCAAGGACTTGGTTGATTCTATTGTGAAAGGCGTCTTTACGCCGCTGATCAAGCTATTGGTTCCACATAGCTTCACCAACCTCGTGTTTACGTTCCGCGGCGTGACGTTTGATGTCGGCAGTATTGTCAATGCCGGTCTTACCTTTATTATTGTCATGGCATTTCTTTATTTCGTAATCAAGACAGTCTTGCGGAAAGACGGACTGCTTGAGAAATCTTAATAACTAAGCAACGACTATGGGTATCTTCATTAAATGGCTTATTTCAGCGGCTGCGATTCTCCTCGTTAGTTATGTGCTCCCTGGCGTAGAGGTGGCGGGTTTCTGGGCGGCGCTCTGGGTGGCTCTTTTCCTGGCGCTGGTTCATACTGTTATTCGTCCATTGCTCGTGCTGCTGCCGCTGCCC
>CAZJJL010000234.1:0-2165 GCA_964546325.1 uncultured Planctomycetales bacterium
TTTTGATATGGATATCCGCAGCGGAGAAGAGATCACCATTGAACAAAGGAACGGCGATGAGATCGGTAAACTCTTTTTTAAGACGCCCATGACGCCCAAAGGGGTTTCTTTTTTTAACCCCGCGTTCGATGTTACGCCGCATGCTCTTATAACGGGAATAATCACGGAAAAGGGGATTTTAAAACCTCCGTTCATACAGTCGATCAAGAAAGCGTTGCGATAATAATTCTCAGGACAATGGATCTTCGTGCAATGGGGGAGTTTGGATTTATCAGCCGGGTGCGCCGGAGGATCAAGACCGACGCAAGCGTGAAATTCGGCAGCGGCGATGATTGCGCGGTGCTTTTTTTTGACGCCGGGCGCTATCAACTGTATACGTGCGATATGATCGTTGAGGGTGTTGATTTTTTGCCGTCGCATGATCCCTATTTAGTCGGCCGTAAAGCGATGGCGGTCAATATCAGCGATATTGCTGCCTGCGGAGGAGTGCCTCGGCATTGCGTGGTTTCATTAGCAGCGCCCAAGACTACTTCAGTGCGGTATCTTGATAAGCTTTGTGACGGGCTTCTTGATATGGCTGGCCGCTATAAGATCAATCTCGTGGGAGGAGATATGAGCAGCGCGCGGCAGATCATGATCGATGTCAGTATGCTTGGTCTTGTTGAGAAACGGTGCCTTGCGCTTCGTTCAACGGCGAGGCCGGGAGATATCCTTTGCGTTACCGGTTCTTTGGGTGGCTCGGGAAAGGGCAAGCACCTGCATTTTGACCCGCGTGTTCCTGAATCGCGCATGTTGGTGAAGAATTTCGGGATAACGTCGATGATCGATATATCCGACGGGCTCCTGCAAGACCTGGGGCATATTACCCGGGCAAGCAATGTCGGCGCTACGCTTTTAGCTGAAGCGATACCTTTAAGCAAACACGCGCGTGATCTTGCGGATGCGTTGTATTCGGGTGAGGATTTCGAATTATTGTTTACGCTTCCTGCGGCGCAGGCGCACAGGCTTTTTGTGCGGGAGCCGGGTGTCTTTACGCCGATCGGTTGCATGACCGAACAGAGCGAAGGGATACGGGTCTTAGATGCGCGCGGCCGCGTATTGAAGGTAACGGGCAAAGGGTACGCCCATTTTTCATAACGATGCATATTATTTCAGAGTCTGCCGGTGATACGGTTTCGCTGGGTGTTGCTATGGGAAGATCTCTCGGTCCGGGGGATATTGTTTGTTTAGTCGGACAACTAGGGGCCGGCAAAAGTGTTTTAGCCCGGGGGATCATTAAAGGATTGGGAGTTCATCAGTCGCGGATCACCAGCCCTACCTTTGTTCTGCTGAATCAGTATCAGGGAAAGCGATTGATGGTGAATCATTTTGATCTATACCGGCTGCAGGATGTCAGTGATATCATGCATCTGGGGTATGAAGAGTATCTATATGGTGCGGGTGTTTCCGTTATCGAATGGGCAGATCGGTTGGCAGGGCTTATGCCTTCCGATCACATAATGGTTCGTATCGGGATCAAATCCGAGCATGTGCGTTCGATTACGGTTTCCGCCTGCGGGAAGAGGTCCGGATCTGTGTTGGAGCGTATACATGAAAATTATCGCGATTGATACAACGACTCCTGCTTTGGCTCTCGGGATAGCCGATGGCAACAAAGAGTACGGGTGCGATATCCGTCTGGGTATGAAACATTCGATGTTGCTGGTTCCGTTCATCGAGAGAGCGGTCACGCGTGCGGGGGTAGCGTTAAAGGATGTTGATTATTATGCCTGCGGTATCGGTCCGGGATCATTTACCGGGGTCAGGGTCGGTCTTAGTACGATCAAAGGATTGTGCTGGGCGTTATCGAAACCGATCATCGGTATACCGTCGCTCGATAGTATTGCCCGTAATGTTCCCGAGCAATACGGGGATGCGCCGATCGTTCCTGTGTGCGACGCGAAACGGGGTTTAGTGTACGCAGCTTTATACAAGCGTAAAGGGAATACGTATGTGCGCAAGTCCGGCTATATGCTTGTTTTGCCGCAAGAGCTTGTCAGGAAAGTAGACACGTGCGCGATTTTTACCGGTGATGCGGCGCATATGTACCGGGATATCTTGATGCAAGGAGCAAAGAACGCACGGTTTTTGGATAAAGATTATTGGTATCCAACGTCACATGCGTT
>CAZJJL010000235.1:0-2136 GCA_964546325.1 uncultured Planctomycetales bacterium
GACTCGATCCTCTCCGAACAAAATTTGATCTCTCAGAACAACGTCCTCAAAGAAGAAGCGCTTGTCCTTATTACGCAGCTTAAAACAGAGCTTGAAGCGCTGCAAAAACGCATTGCATCCGATGCCGCTACGTTGCGTATCCTTGAAGATACCTTCCGCCAGGATCAAGAAACCATGCGTTCGATCGAAACGCAGATCGCAGAATCCATACAACGCAAAGAATCGCTCGCGCAAGAAATAGAGCTCCTGCAACAAAAGATCTCCGACGCAACAACGGCTATTCAGGATTTCAGCACGGCACTGGCGCAATCGCAAACAAAACATCAGGAACTTGTCGAAAGCACCAGCGATGTGGTTAAAAAGATCGAAGCGGACCGCAAAATGATGGATGCCCTGAAAAAGCGTCTCTACGAACTTCAGATGGGCAATAAAGACATCGATTTTAAATATATGAGCATTAAAGAACGCATTCTTCAGGGATACAAGATCGATATCGATACGGTCATGGAAACAGCGGAGGGACTTGAGGAAAACACGCTCATTGATGAGATCCAGAAACTCAAGGACCGCGTGGATTCGTATGGATCGGTCAATTTAGTGGCTATTGAAGAGTATGACGAATTAAAAAAACGATACGATTTCCTGACGCAACAGCAGACTGACCTGGTGAACGCAAAAACCGCACTTCATGAAGCTATTCTTAAGATCAACCGCACAACCCGTAAAATGTTCATAGAAACATTCGAGCGCGTGCAAGTCGAATTTAAGAATTATTTCAAACTGCTTTTTAACGGCGGGGATTGCCAGATCTATCTCATGGACGAACAAGATCCTTTGGAATCCGGCATAGAGATCATTTGCCGCCCTCCCGGGAAGAAATTACAGAACATCCTCCTGCTATCGGGAGGAGAGAAATCCATGGCAGCAATAGCGCTTATTTTTGCTATCTTCAAGGTAAAACCCGCGCCGTTCTGCGTTCTGGATGAAATTGACGCCGCTCTCGATGAAGCGAACGTTGACCGTTTCGGAAGGCTTCTGCAGGAATTCACGGGGACCGCTCAGTTCATCGTGATCACCCACAACAAAAAAACCATTGCCAATGCCGACTGCATGTACGGTATTACCATGGAAGAATCGGGGATCTCGAAGATCGTTTCCGTTAAATTCTCTCAAAACAAAGCAAAAGAGACAACGGCCCAAGAAGACACCCAGCCAACAGCTCCCGTTCCCGCTTAATTCATAAGACAGGCGATGCGATTTGTCGTGAGTCGTAAATAAGGGGATTACGCTTGTTTCCCGCCAGAGGAGAAATTCGTATTATACTTTTTGAAACGCAATACGCTATACTCTCGACGCAATACGAATGACACGCGACGGAACTATAACCGGATAGATTTTGAGGAAGTATTTAACAACAGGTCGTATTCTTACCTTTGTGTTTTGCTTCGTAGAGGGTCTTATCGGAAAATGCGATAAGTTCTGCGGGGGTCGATCCATCTTCGGGGAACGTGCTCAATCCGATACTGACGGTAAGCCGTTTATGAGGCATGATCTCTTCATGACTAAAAGAATGCTTGGCAATATCCTGGCGAAGCCTTTCCGCAATAAGATATCCTTCCCGTTTATCAGTCTGCGGCAGAATGACCATGAACTCTTCACCGCCGTAACGACAAACAAAATCCATCTTCCGGGACTGATTACGTAATAAATACGCAAGCTCTTTGAGGATCCGATCACCCGATTGATGTCCGAGGGTGTCATTATACACCTTAAAATCGTCGATATCGATAGCGATAAGACTCAACGGCACTTTGACGGCCTTTGAACGCTCAAGTTCCTCCTGAAGCAAATACTGGAAATACCCGTGATTCCAAAGATTCGTTAAAGAATCCAGATGGGCGCGCAAAACAGTCCGTTCATACAATTGCGAGTTCTCGATCGCTAACCCCGCCTGGTTGGCTAACATGATAAGCATTTGGAGGCTATCTTTAGTGATCGGCTTTTTCGTAATGAAATTGTCCGCCAGGATAATCCCGTTCACTTTATCTTTTGCCTTTAAAGGGACCACGGCCATTTCATCGGTCTTTAAGAGCTGCACAACCGGATCATGCGCGTATTTATGAACGGTTTCATGGG
>CAZJJL010000236.1:0-2134 GCA_964546325.1 uncultured Planctomycetales bacterium
GATCCATATGTCGTCAAGAGCTACCACCGCAGCCAAAGGCTGGCCCGGCTGTACCTGGTTACCTTCTTCAACCGATTTATTGGTGATATACCCGTCGGCAGGCGCCGTGATCTTCGTATACCCCAGATTCAATTCTGCCAAACGAAGCGTTGCCTGGCGCTGTTTCACCAAGGACTCCTCAATGTTTTCCAGTGACTTTGCCTTATTAAGCTGTTCTTTGGCAGCTTTTACCTGGGCAATCGCCATGTTATAGGCTGTCGTCATTTTTTCAAAACGCTCTCTGGTTACCGTCCCTTTTTGAAAAAGCGTCTGGGCTCGACGGTAATCAAGGTACGCCTGTTTCAAACTAACTTCTTGGACCTCAAGATTTGCCTGTACCGCTTTTATACCGGCGCGCGCGTCTTCGAGTTTTGCTTTTTCCGCAGCCAATGCCGCATCTGCCTCGCGGAACCGCGCTTCATAATCCACCGGATCGATCTCCACCAGAAGATCGCCCTTTTTTACGTTTTGATTGTCGCGGATAGGAACACGTATGACCGTACCGGAGATCTTGGGGGCAATACTATGAATGCGGCCGTCTATATACGCGTCATCGGTACTCACCCGGCTTAAATTCCGGATGAGAAAAAGCACTCCCAGCGCCATCAACGCAACGCCGACGATGCAAATACCGATAAGAGCCTTTTTTTTATTGCCGTTTAACATATTCATAGTGAGCATTATCTATACTATCATAAAGCAACGCCAAATCAATACCCATCGAATACATAAGCTTTGCGTAATTACGCTTAAGTTCGTAATCAGCCCGATAATAATTCGTTTGCGCGGTTGTCTCCATGCTAATGGCATTCAATACGTCGGTAGTTGTAGCCGCCCCTTCGCTGTAATTAACCCGGTACACACGCACATTCTCGCGAGCTTGCGCTACCGCGTCGGAAGCAACCGTTACTTTTTCTACGGCGTCCATAAAACTCACGTGGCTGTCTTCTATCTCAAGCTTAATATCTTCATAGAGCTTTTCGCGTTTTTCAAGCAATTGCTGCCGATTGTAACGTTCTTTCAAAAGTCCCGCCTTTGCCGCTCCCCCATCATAAAAAAGCGCTTTAGCGCCCACATTAACATACGGATTATTCTGATGCACGGTATATTTATTCTCATCATAGGAATACCCGGCATCAGCGAACAGAACGGGAAAATTTTCTACTGCTTTTGCCCTTTCCGCAAGGCTTGACGCAGCGATCTCTCCCGTTACAAACGCTATTTCAGGACGCTGCGTTATCGCGTTCTGCCATGCTTCTTCAACGGAAGGCACTGCCGGAAGTTTCATCGCGATATCCTCAACCTCTATTCTTTCATGTAACGGCAAGGTCAGAATATTATTCAAACGGGTCGCGGCAACTACGCGATTATTCCGGGCAACGATCAGTTTCTGTTTGGCATCGGCAAGATTGACTTGGGCAGGCAAAAGGTCATTTCGCACCGCCGATCCGACTTCAAATAAATGCTCGACGTCCTGCAGATAAGAAACAAGACTTTCAACTTCTTTTTCCGCGACAAGGATCATTTTCTCGGATTCCAAAAGATTAAAGTACGCGATAATGAACTCGAGAACGGTTAACCGCTTGATACCTTCCTCATGAGCTTTGTTAGCTTTTACGAGTTCTTGCGCCGAGTGAAAAAGAGAAAGGCTCTTTCCGAAATCAAAAAGAGTTTGGTAGACGTCAAAACCGTATGAAAGAGACTGCTGTTGTGCGGTATTTATCCGTTGCTCTCCCGACTTAGACGCCGGTTGATATTTCCTGAATGTCTCTGTTATGGAAAGATTGACCTGCGGTAAAAGCGCAGAACGAGCCATCAACGAATCCTCATATGACATATTTGTCTGCGCGCGGGCTATCTTGATCACCCTACTGTCTTTAAGGATCATTGCGATACCCTGCGGGATCGTAATACGCCGAGGCTCCTGTTTACGTATCGCAGAAGGGGCAGGGGGCTCTGCATAACCGACACGGACCCCGATGAACAAAACCATAGCTGCTACGGCAATATACAATATCCCTTGTGCCTTCATGAATCCCTTTTTTTAGTGCTGCATTTCATGAGGAGCAGTCTCTCCGTCCTTGCCGCTTTCCGG
>CAZJJL010000237.1:0-1476 GCA_964546325.1 uncultured Planctomycetales bacterium
TATATATAGGTATAGTGCTGGCTCTTCTTTTGTGCGCTATAGCTGTTTTTAACGCGCAGGCAGAAGATAATCCGGTTGAAGTCATAGACCTTTCCGCGGTTCCTGCTCAGAATGCCGCTCAGACGTCTGTTGATCCGCAACCGCCTGCGTTGGTTAAGGCCGGGACTACATCGTCTAATAACGCGTATTTCGATCCGTTACGGTCTACGCTTGGCCCTGATGACGTCATTGAAATTACCGTGATGCGTCACCCCGAGTTTAGCGGGACGTATACGGTGAGTATGGACGGTAAGATCCAGTATAAATTTGTCGGAGACATTGATGTCAACGGATTGACTAAAAAGGAGCTTGAGGATAAGATCACGAAAGTTATAGGCATGTATGTGATCTCTCCGGCGGTTGACGTCACGGTGAAAGAATATAAGAGCAAGGTCATTTTTATCCTTGGCGAAGTGCAGCAACCCGGAAAATATTATATGCGTTCGGAATCGATCCCGTTACGGGAAGCGGTCGTTCAGTCAGGGTTACCGACTTTGAGCGCTGCCATGCGCAGGTGCCATTTGATCACCCCGGATAAAAGCGGGCATCCGAAGATCAGGTACGTCGATTTGTATTCCATCCTTTACGGCGGAGACCTTCAAAAGAACATAGACATGAAACCCGGCGAAGTCTTGTATGTGCCTTCTACGGTCATGGCTAAGGTTATTCGCGTGATTAATCCTATTTCACAAACCGTTGGCGTAGCTGCTTCAGGGACTGCTAGTGCCAATACCGGTAAATCAGCTGTTACGACGATAGTTAAATTACGAGGAGCATATGGACGACCTAGAAGTATCATCAAGTAGAAATCCCTCTGATTACCTGAAGATTTTTTTCAGGCGCAAGTGGCTTATTATTGCGCCGGCGTTTATTGGGCTTGTAGTCGGCATTGTAATCGCGCTTGTTTTACCGCCGTCGTTTGAATCGTATACGGTCATTCTTGTTGAAGAGGAAAAGGCCCTCAATCCGTTGATGCAGGGATTGGCGGTTTCAACGAGTGTAGCTGACCGCATGAAAACCATTAAAGAACAGCTTTTGGGTTGGAATAGCCTTGTTTCTCTTACGCAGAAACTTAATCTTGATAAACGCGTTGAAAATCAGGGGCAGTTTGAAAGCCTTGTTCTGGGTTTACGTCGTAACATTGAGGTTGGGTTAAAGGGTGCTAATTTGATCAAGATATCGTATGTCGGCAAAAACCCTCAGGAAACGCAGCTTGTGGCAAAGACAATGACCGATATTCTTCTTGAAGAGAACATGAAAGCGCAGACGCGGCAGACAGATGTTGCGATCGGTTTTATTACGGATCAGCTTGAATTGTATAAGCGTAAGATCAAAGAATCTGAAATAGCCGATTATGACGAACAACTTAAGAAGCTTTTGATCGATTCAACGGAAGAGCATCCTTTGGTAAAAGAGCTGCGTTATAAAATCGCAGTG
>CAZJJL010000237.1:1486-2105 GCA_964546325.1 uncultured Planctomycetales bacterium
AATTTTGAAGTTCCTAAGTCCGCTAAGCCTGTAGATGAGCAGACGGCAAATATTATTAAATCGGAACTTGAAAAGCTGACCGGCGCCAGTAGCGGGGCGATGATGTCGTCTGCCGATCCGAACGCGCCACCGAGTGATCCCAATACCTCGATTTATAAAATGATGCTTATGGATAAGCTTGATACGGTTTTGGCAAGGGATATGAAAGTCAATGAAAGCATTTACAATATGCTTTTGCAGAAACTTGAGACTGCAAAGATCACTCAGCGCCTTGAGGTTTCCAAGCAAGGTACTCGCTATACCGTTATTGACCCTCCTCGATTGCCTTTAAAACCGTCAAAACCGAATAAGCCGCTTATTATATTCATCGGTTTTGTCATGGGATGCGGCCTTGGTTTCGGGTTTGTTTTTGCGCGTGAGTTCATGGACAAATCGTTTCTTGATATTGAAGACGCTAAAAATTCGCTCGAATTACCTGTTCTCGGCGGGATATCGCGTCTTACGACACAGGAAGAGATCGCAGTGGAAAAGACAAGGCGCAGGACGTTGATCATTATAGGTGTTGGCTCCGCGCTTGTTCTTATTGTCGCTTCGATGTTATATTATTTTTTACGGGAAT
>CAZJJL010000238.1:0-2088 GCA_964546325.1 uncultured Planctomycetales bacterium
GGCTAATAGCCTGAGAAGATATTGATAAACAGACATTTCAAGGGAGAAAATGGCGATTGATGGATTGCCGGAACGGTAAAGCCTTGCTGTTAAATCCACGGCGAAAGCTGATTTACCGACTGAGGTATATGCCCCACAAACGATCATGGTGCCGGGGATAAATTTTCTTATCGTCTGCTTTAGGATATTATAACTGGGATCAATGCCGGGAAAGCCCTTCTTTATTTTCTCCTGCAGGTTCTTAATTGATTTCTTGATGTCGTATCTTTCGACGGTGCGCGGTTCCTCGATTCCGAGGCCGGTCTGATATCTCCTGATTATCTCCGTGATCGATGTTGCCGTGTCCTGGCTTTCGGCGGCGATATCCATTGACTTTTTTAAGAGTTGCCGCCGTAATGATTTTTCTTTGACTATCTTGCAGTAGTGCGCGGTATTGGCTGTTGATGGAGTATTATCCAGAAGCGAAGCGAGATAAGCCTGTCCGCCGACAGAATCCAGTTTTCGGAGATCCTTCAACCGTGATGATAGCGTTACCGTGTCTATCTTCTGCCCGAACTCTTTCAGGTCAAGGATGGCGTTAAATATTGTCTGGTGGCCGGCATGATAGAAGTCATCGGCGTTGATGCCTGATTCCTCAACCGTGTTCAGTATGTTTCCGTCAAGCAGGATCGCGCCCAGGACTGCGGCCTCTGCGTCCTGGTCATGCGGCGGCTTTGCTGTTGTCATGTTCCAATACCTCTATTCTTTTTTCAAGGCCATCAACTCGTTCGATAGTTTTTAGAAGCTCGGCTTGTGTCCGTAAGATGGCATTCTTATAATCACCGCTTGCAATCTCCGCCCTTTCTTTTTTGCTTAATCCCTCACTTTTCATTTTTTCTCCTTTGTCCACGGGTCCCCATCCAGCACCTCCAACAGTGCCCAGACCGATGACGCGATAAACCCGGCCAGCGCCCAGATGATTATTAGCGGCGTCATGACGATGAAGTTGAGAATGAATAAAATGGCCGTGATTAACTTTTTCATTCACCACCTGACATTGATGATCGTAACAGGAAATTCTCCGTATTCTTTGGTTGCCGTTATGCTTGTGATCTGCTTATCATCGTTGAATAGATAACCGTTCAGACAGTCGAGACAGAATTTTATACAGTTATCGATATCGGGTTTCTTCGTGTGCGGCTCCGGATTTGCCTTTTTCTTTTTTGACCAGCTCGTCGGTATGGGCATGACGAAGCGGATTGACATGTCGATGCTGGTATCTATCGGCTTGCTGATCCTCTCCGCTATCTTCCCCGATGCCGCCAGCAGCCAGCGGCCCTCCTCTGTCTGCTGCGGGTTATAGGTTCCGGTGAAATTGCCGCGCCGGAAAAACCTCGGCCTCTTTTTCGCAATCGGGTTTCCGATAACCATAAATGTGAGCTCGTTCACGCCAGCCCTCCCCTGAACGCCGTTGAAAATTTGTATATCTGAGACAAGTGCCGCCTTTTCCGGCACACCGGACAGATACGGTTGTATTTTTTATCCGTCGACATAAACGGCTTCTCGCATTGCAGACACGTCACTTTTTCTTTCTTGTTTTTCTGTTTGAGACTGGGGATGTAGGGGTATTTGGTCATTTAAAAAACTCCTGCAAATCGGGATGATTGTCGAGTTTCAGAAAAGCCAGTTTTTTGCCGTCGGCGTGGCGTGACTTGGAAAAATCGAACACTAATTGCGGACTTGTGGACATGATTAATCCCTTTTTAAATCAGTGTATTTGTGTTAAAAGAGAGAGACAGGGGTTATGTGGCCGGTCTCACGACTTGGGCGGTCTCTCTCTTTTTTTATCGGGGAACAACAGTTCCATGACCGACACCGCGCCGCCCGTGGCCTCGGAGATGCGGAGGGCGAGAGGCGGAGACGGCACGCGTTTATTGTTAATAATTAAAGAAAGGTAAGGTTGTTTCATGTCCGCTTTTTTCGCAAACGCAGAAACACCCAAATTTTCTTTTAGAAGATATGCTTTCAGTTCCATGAATTAAATATTACCATACGTAATATTGCTTGTCAAAGAAATATTTGGTGATCGTGATGCAATGGTATGATCGG
>CAZJJL010000239.1:0-2079 GCA_964546325.1 uncultured Planctomycetales bacterium
CCCAAGATCGTTTTTATCGGGGATAGTGTTGTCACCAAGAGCAACGGAGGGGAAAAGGTGTCCGGGGTTACGGTGCAAAACGTTGTAACAAAGACTCAAAGCGATATTGCCTGCAACGGTGTTTTTGTCTTTGTGGGGATAAAACCGAACACCGAACTTGTAAGAAACTTATTGAAACTTGATGAAACCGGTTTTATAATTACAGCTCTTGATATGAGCACTTCTTTGCCGGGATTTTTTGCGTGCGGTGATTGCAGGCAAAGGAGTTTGTATCAGGTTGTGAATGCATGTGGAGATGGCGCTGTTGCCGCAGATTCGGCGCATAAATTTATACTGGGAACAACATAGGAGTTTACCGTGACACATACTGTTTCTACGCATAATAAAAAATTGAAAGAGTGGATCCTTAAGATGGCAAAGCTCTGTCAGCCGGATTCAATAGTCATGATTGATGGATCCGAAGAAGAAAAAATACGGCTGCAGGAGGAATGTGTGCGCGACGGAGAGCTTGTGCGTCTGAACCAGGAAAAACTTCCAGGATGTTTTTTGCATAGAACGCATCCCAATGACGTGGCCAGGACAGAGCATCTGACCTTTATTTGCACACGCCGCAAACAGGATGCGGGCCCGACGAATAATTGGATGTCTCCGATCGCAGGGTATCGTAAGGCTATGGAGATCTTTAAAGGTTCTATGCGCGGAAGAACGATGTATGTTATTCCGTTCTCTATGGGGCCTGTTGGCTCGCCGTTCAGTAAAATGGGGGTAGAGCTCACCGATTCGCGCTATGTTGTTTTGAATATGCGGATAATGACCCGTATAGGCAAAGGGCCGTTGGCCCAGATCGAGAAGACCGGTGATTTCACAAAATGTTTACATTCCAAGGCCGATCTTGATATCAATAAGCGGCTCATCCTTCATTTTCCGGAAGACAACACGATTTGGAGCGTTGGTTCCGGTTACGGCGGTAACGTACTTTTAGGGAAGAAATGTCTTTCTCTTCGTATTGCAAGTTGGATGGGAAAAAGAGAGGGATGGTTTGCCGAGCACATGCTCATAATGGGCATAGAAGAGCCTAACGGCCATATCGAGTATATTGCCGCAGCTTTTCCCAGTGCCTGCGGTAAAACTAATCTTGCGATGTTGATCCCTCCTGATGGTTTGAAGAAAAAAGGATATCGCATCTGGACTGTCGGCGATGATATCGCGTGGATGAGGGTTGACTCTGACGGCGCATTGTGGGCGGTGAATCCTGAAACGGGATTTTTTGGTGTGGCTCCCGGCACTAATTCGAAGTCGAATCCCAACATGGTTGAAACCATTAAAAAGGATACGATATTCACCAATGTGCTTCAATGTCCCGACGGAACGGTTTGGTGGGAGGGAGCTGATACCGAGCCGCCGTATTACGGAGGTATCAATTGGGAAGGGAAACCCTGGAAACCGGGTGAGCTGGATGAATTAGGAAAACCTGTTTTAGCCGCGCATCCCAATAGCCGTTTTACTACCCCTATTCAGCAGTGTCCTTCAGCATCATTCCGCCTGGAACAGCATCATGGCGTGCCTATTTCTGCGATCGTTTTCGGGGGCAGGCGCGCTCACTTGGCGCCTTTAGTCTACGAAGCTTTTGACTGGGAGCATGGTGTTTTTGTCGGTGCGACCATGGCAAGCGAACGGACAGCGGCACAGTTCGGAAAGCAGGGGGAGGTTCGCCGGGATCCTATGGCAATGTTCCCGTTCTGCGGCTATAATATGGCGGATTATTTCAAGCATTGGCTTAAGATGAAACAACGGATGCCGAAAGCCCCGAAGATATTCAATGTGAACTGGTTCAGGATGGACGAAAAAGGAAAGTTCCTGTGGCCGGGGTATACGGAGAATTTACGCGTATTGGAATGGATCCTCGATCGTTGCAATAAAAAGGTTGATGCGGTTGAAACTCCGATCGGATACGTTCCCAAGTCGGAAGATATCGATCTCACAGGTCTACACCTCAGTAAAGAAGCTTTGTCAAAATTGCTGGAGGTCAACCCTGAGGATTGGAATGTGGAGTTAAAAGGCGTAAAAGAGTTTTTTGAG
>CAZJJL010000240.1:0-2062 GCA_964546325.1 uncultured Planctomycetales bacterium
CACCAAGGCGCGCCCTTTTTTCGATAACAGGTCCCCCGGGATACCCAAGTCCCAAGATCTTTGCTACTTTGTCAAATGCTTCGCCGCAGGCATCATCATTCGTTGCCCCTAAAAGCGTAAAACGGTCAAAGTCTTTTACCAGGTATAAACTGGTATGCCCCCCGGAAACGATCAACGCTATGAAGGGGAATGAAACTTTTGCTCCGCATAAAAAAGGGGCATACATATGACTCTCGAGATGATTCACCCCCAGCAGCGGGATCCCGCGGGCCAAAGAAACGCCTTTTGCAAAAGAAACACCGACCAGAAGGGATCCTACGAGCCCAGGTTTATCGGTAACGGCAATTAATCCAATATCGCGTACGCGTTTTCCCGCTTCGTGCATCGCGGTATCAACCACATGCGCGATCGTTTCCATCTGCATTCGAAAAGCTATTTCAGGGATAACCCCGCCATATTTACTATGGAGCGACAGGCTTGAGGTAACCACATTAGAAAGAACCGTGCTGCCGTCTTTTACAACGGCAGCAGATGTTTCATCGCACGATGTTTCAATACCGAGTACATACATAGGATCACTGAGCTAAATCAGACGCAGGAACGAACTCAAACCCCTCCTTCTGCATCTGCGGAATCGCCTTTTCAAGCACCTGAAGCGTAAGATGCCTGTCATGACCGATACCTACAGCATGGCCATACATGCGCGCTTTATTTTTCAGCTTATTCAGCTGGTTCAATATATACGCTGCGTCTTCCTCGTTATCAAATAAAATATCCCTTTTTAAAAACGGCACACCCGCGGAATGGGCGACTGCATACCCTACGCTATGAGCCGTGACATAGCTATCAAGAAAATAAAGTTTACGTTGTTTCAACTCCGCAAAAATAGACTCCATCGTAGCGGTATTCTCGGTAACTTTCGAACCCATATGATTCGAAACACCCCGAGCGAATTGAATGGAATCCAGATCATCCCTAACAATCTGCCTGATCTTAACAGGCCCCATACTCGTCAATATGGTCTTTTTTTCAAGGGGCACCTTTTCGTACGGCTCACTGGGAAGGTGCAAGATAACTTCATTCCCCAAGCGCACGCCAAGTTCAGCAATATCCCGTGAATGAGGCAAATTCGGCAAAATAGCCAATGTTACCGGCGCATGGATCTTTTGAAGTATCGCGACATTGTTGCGATTATATCCCCAATCATCGAGAATAATAGCGATCTTACCGACTACCTGAACGCGCTCCGGTGGTTTTACAACGGGCTTACTTACTTTTTGAACGGGTCTCCTAAATCCCACAAACAGTAACGCGATCGTCTCAATAATAACGATCACCGTAAGAATCAAAACAACGGGGGAAATCTTCTTTTTCATGAAACCTCGTTATTGCGATAAATCAGCAATACTTTCAAAACATCAATAGCCCGCATTACTTGCGCATCCTTTTTGTATTTTAATTCATCCTTCTGCAAAGGCGGCTTTTCTTTTTGCTCGATCTGATCGAATATTTCGGCTGCCTTTTCAGATTTGATCTCATTATCAAGGGGAACATTTGCCGACTCTTCGACAACAATATCAGGGATCACCCCTTTTCCATGGATCACCTTACCCGATGGCGTAAAATACTTACTCGTTGTCAAACGCAGCGCTGAACCGTCACTTAAAGGGATCACCGTTTGCACGGAACCTTTTCCAAACGACTTAACGCCTACAATAACAGCCCGTTTATAATCCTGCAAACACCCTGCGACGATCTCGCTGCCTGAAGCTGAGCCGTCATTGATCAAAACAACCATGGGAAAATCGGTATACGGCTTGCTGGCATTAGAGAAAAATTCCAGATTCTGCGATTGTTTCCTGCCTTTTGTGTATACTATCTTTTTGCCTTTTTCGATAAACTTACCTGCAACATGAACAGCCGAATCAAGCAACCCGCCCGGATTATTCCTTAGGTCGAGGATCAATGCGGTCATATTCTGTTTCTTCAGGTTGTCAAGGGCAGCTGTAATGTCCTGCGGCGTATTCTCCCTGAACTCAACAATACGGATATAGCCGATCCC
>CAZJJL010000241.1:0-2050 GCA_964546325.1 uncultured Planctomycetales bacterium
CTTATCGTGCGGGAATAACCGCGAAAACAACCACCCGATCGCATGATATAACCCACCTTCATGACGCAGGATAGCCTTTGCACGGGAAAAAATTCCATGCGGGGTATATAACAAGCCGAAACGCCGTATCGTATCCGCCTTTTGTTCCAAAGCAGCCGGGGAATTATCATACATAACGATCCCGTTATCGCTCATCACATTGATATCAAACAATTGGCCGTCAAACACCGTCCGTGAGGGAAACCGGCAATCATCGGTAAAATCATTCTCTGAGAAATAACAGACGATAATTAACGCCGGCGGACTTTTTATCTTGGATATCGTTCTTTGGACCTTGATACGCTCTTGCTTTGTCCCATATCCGGGCACACCGCACTGGATGACTCTCCGGGAAAGGATATCTCCCAGCAATGTCCCGAATTTTTCGTTAAATGAGACATATCCCCAGGCAAAACTATAGCCCGCCAGCACCACATAATCTTTCTCCCCCTCGTATGGTCGGTCAAAACAGGAAAGTTCGTTCGTCCAAATCTTTTCGTCTCTATCCGCAAAGCGTAATAACCCGGAAGAAAATGATCGGGCCAGATCATAACCGTTCTGCGAGTCAGCAACTAAATATCCCGGAGTATATATCGCAGGACTAACGATCTCCTTGAGTCGAAAAAAACGGCACATCCATTCCCCTATGCCAAGAGAAATAAGTATGGCCGTAATAAAAAGAATACTATGAGCCTTCCAGCCTTTTTTCATAAAAAATACCCTAACCAAATACTGTTACCTACACATACCGCGGTAAAGAGTCGTTTCGATCAACTCCTAAAAAAAACAGGGGCTGGTAAAAACCAGCCCCTGCGTAATACCGAACGGATTAATACATCCCTCCGCCCATTCCACCCATACCGCCACCCATACCACCACCCGGCATTGCAGGCATCTTTTCATCCTTTTCCGGTTTATCGGTAATAACCGTTTCAGTGGTCAGCAACAATGCGGCAATACTGGCTGCATTCTGCAGAGCTGAACGGGTAACTTTGGTCGGGTCAATAACGCCTGCGTCGATCATATCGACATAGGCATCCTGGTTGCAATCATAACCGACATTCGTCTTTTCGCTTTTGACTCTCTGAACAACCACTGAACCTTCCATTCCCGCGTTGGCAGCAATGTGGCGAAGAGGCTCTTCAATAGCGCGTTTGACGATATTAGCGCCGATCATCTCATCTCCGGTAAGCTTGACCTTCTCAAGCACGGAAAGACAGCGAATAAGGGCAACGCCGCCGCCGGGAACGATCCCTTCCTGGCTTGCTGCGCGGGTTGCATGCAGAGCATCCTCAACGCGAGCCTTCTTCTCTTTCATTTCCGTTTCGGTCGCAGCGCCGACATTAATGACCGCAACGCCTCCAGCAAGCTTAGCCAAACGTTCCTGTAATTTCTCTTTGTCATAGTCAGAATCGGTATCTTCGATCTGTTTTCTGATCTGAGAAATACGGGAATTCAAAGCCGCTGTTTTACCGGCGCCTTCGACGATCGTTGTATTCTCTTTATCAATTTTGACTTTCTTTGCGCGGCCAAGATCCTCAAGATCAACGTTTTCGAGTTTGATACCGAGGTCTTCGGTAATTGCCTTGCCACCGGTCAAAATTGCGATATCTTCAAGCATCGCTTTACGTCTATCACCATAGCCGGGAGCTTTTACGGCGCAGGCAACAAACGTTCCGCGGATCTTATTCACCACTAAAGTCGCCAATGCTTCACCGTCAACTTCTTCGGCAATGATCAAAAGCGGCTTGCCGGCGCGGGCGATCTTTTCCAACAAAGGCAAGAGATCTTTCAATGAGGATATCTTTT
Organism: uncultured Planctomycetales bacterium; assembly: GCA_964546325.1. Lineage (GTDB taxonomy): Bacteria > Omnitrophota > Gorgyraeia > Gygaellales > Profunditerraquicolaceae > DAONEO01. The sequence goes on from CAZJJL010000241.1 coordinate 1,849, forward strand.
TCTCATGGATGAGAATGTAAGGATCCTCAAGAAGACATTCCATTCTTTCGGCATCGGAAACAAAATACGGAGAAAGGTATCCTTGATCAAACTGCATACCTTCGACGGTTTCAAGGGTCGTCGCCGTTGATTTTGCCTCTTCAACGGTAATAACGCCGTCTTTGCCGACTTTATTCATTGCTTCAGCGATCAACTCGCCGAT
>CAZJJL010000242.1:0-2030 GCA_964546325.1 uncultured Planctomycetales bacterium
TATCCTGCAGGTCCCGTTCGAAGAGGTCTGCAAGGTCACAACCGCAAACGCAAAAGGATTTTTCCATCTACCATGAAACCAACTGTATCGATCGTACGATGCCAGGAATATGACCCTGCTTGTTTAGAAGGTGCGCTTTCGTATTCCCTGGAACTTATCGGCGGGATCGGCGCATATGTGAAACCAAATTCCCGTGTTTTGCTTAAGCCGAATCTGTTAATGGCAAAAGGACCTGAATGCGGCGTTTGTACCCATCCGGAAGTAGTACGCGCGTTGATCCGTCTCTTGAAAAAACACGGATGCACTGTTTTTTTAGGGGATGGGCCCAGCGTTTGGGGAGGGGTTCAGGATGTTTCGGTGGTCTATGAAGCGTCCGGTATGAAAAAGGTCTGTGATGAGGAAGATGTCCGTCTTGTGCAGCTTGATAAACGGCGTTGGCACGGAAAGTTTCCGTTAGCGGCATTTCTTGATGAGGTCGACCATTTGATCTCCGTTGCTAAATTCAAAACGCATGAGTTTACGACCCTGACCGCGGCGGTAAAGAATAATTATGGGCTTGTGACGGGAACATTTAAAACGGAGCTGCATAAGAAATATTACGATAAAGTTGAATTCGCGCGCATCCTTCTTGATATATACCGGCAGTCAAAGCCTTCGCTGACCATTGTGGACGGCATTATAGCCATGGAAGGGGATGGTCCGTCGACGAGCGGTACCCTGCGCAACGCGGGGATCATTGTTGCGGGAAGCGATTGTGTTGCGATCGATAGCGTTTTGGCCAGTATCATGGGCCTTAAGCCGACGGATATTCTGACCAATAAAGAAGGCGCTCGTATGAATATCGGCGTTGCGGATCTAAGCAAGATCGATATCGTGGGTGAGGCTATTGCGGATGTTAAGGGTCGTCCTTTTATCTTACCGGTTTCATCAGCCCGCAGCAGAATGCCGCAGCCGCTTATCAATTTTGTTAAGAGATTCCTGTATTTCCGGCCGGCTGTGGATCATGGCGCCTGTGTTCGTTGCGGTGCGTGCATAGAAGCGTGTCCGCAAAAGGTTATACGTAAAGTTAACGGCAAGATCGTTATCGATTATTCCCGTTGCATTTCATGTTTTTGTTGTCAGGAGATGTGTCCGCATTCGGCGATCAGGGTAAAGAAAAGTTTGCTTGCACGCTTATTAAAATTTTAGAGAGGGTATACATGGATATTCGGACTATTGCATGGGAAAAGAACGCGATAAAGATCATTGATCAAACGAAATTACCGGGTACGTTCTCATATATGTATATCAGGGATATACAAACCTTGTGGCGCGCGATCAAGACATTGAAGGTTCGCGGCGCGCCGGCTTTAGGCGCGGCTGCGGCATTAGGTGTTTATCTGGGGGTCAAGGATTCGAAAGCAAAGACATCCGCTGATTTTGCCCGGGAGCTTGATGCGGTTTCCCGGTATATTGCATCGTCGCGCCCGACTGCGCGCAACCTTTTTTGGGGTATTGAGCGGATGTGCGCCGTTGCCGTGTTCAATAAAAACAAGCCGGTAGCGGTTATTAAGCGCATGCTGCTTGCGCAAGCCCTTGGCGTGATCGAAGAAGACCGCAGTATTTGCAGGAAAATAGGCGCGTATGGCAGTCGTCTTATCAGGAATAATGCCCGAATACTCACGGTTTGTAATACGGGTATTCTTGCTACCATTGATTATGGGACCGCATTAGGCGTTATCTATAAAGCGCATGAGCAGGGGAAGAAATTGAAAGTATACGCTTCTGAAACTCGTCCGTTGCTGCAGGGGGCGCGTTTAACAGCGTGGGAACTGAAGCGTAAAGGGATCGATGTTACCGTGCAATGCGATACTATGGGAGCTGTTCTGATGCAGCAGAACAAAGTTGATTTGGTGATCGCCGGAGCAGACCGTATTGCTGCAAATGGGGACACCGCTAATAAGATCGGTACCTATAGCCTTGCTGTTTTAGCGGCGTATCATAAGATACCTTTTTATATTGCAGCACCTATCTCGACTTTTGATATGGAT
>CAZJJL010000243.1:0-1967 GCA_964546325.1 uncultured Planctomycetales bacterium
TACCCAAAACGCGCAAGTTCATTATACGATAATGCCGGAAAATACTGCGCCAGCCATTCGTACGTTTCCCTGTCAAGTTTTGTCAAAAGGATATCTTGTTTCCGCGCAAAAAACTCCGCAACAATATGTTTTAAATGCGATCGCGCCTTCCCGGGGCAATACACAGCCTCTGAATGTCCGCGCCGCTTTTTTCTATCCGTATCCACACGCGCAAACCCCAGGTCAGAAAAACCACATCGAGAGCTCATACGTCCTTATCCCCGCACGATGACATATAAAAGAAGCGCGATCAAAATGGCGCAAAGGATATAAAAATCATTGAAATAAAAAAAGTCGCTCAGCTTCTCACCGACGGTATACGTCTCGCTTAATGTTTCATGGCGCTGGTCAAGCGGCTTTAGTTTCTTCTTGAACGCTTCGATCTCAACACGCTTAAAACGCAGATATACCCCCGCGATCTTATAAGCGGGGATCGTGCCTTTTTCGGAAAACTCGATAACTTCTTTCTCTGAAACTCCTAATATCTGCGAAACTTCCCTAATCGTCAACAATTTCTCATCAGCCATTTTATTTTCCTATTTCTCCGGAAGCAACCCAATTATCGATAGCTTTACGCTCAAACATCCAACCTTCGCCTTCTTTCACTGCGGGAATCCTCCCCGAATTAGCCCATTCCAGCACGGACTTAATATCTACCTCAAGATACCGGGAGAGTTCGTCCTGGTTCATAAAATCATGTAACATCAAACACTTTCCCTCAAGGATTGCGCCTTCCGTAATATTAAGCCGGGCAGGATAGATCTCCCCTTCAACGACTGCGCCCGGTAATAACGTTAAACGTTGTTTCGCCGTAATCCTGCCTTTAACTTTTCCGCCAATTATAATGTTATCGCCAACGATATCAGCCATAACCGTAGCAGAAGAACCGATCGTAAGATTCCCACGCGTATCAAGATTACCTTCAAATTTTCCGTTTATTCTTAAATTAACCGGATCCTTAAATGATAAGGTGCCCTGCATGGAAGCATCCACATCCAACGTTTTTTCTTCGATCTTCTTTTTATGAAAGGCCATTCTTGTCCTCCCTTTCCGCTTGATGTTCCTTGCCCAAGATCTTCTTTTCCGCAGTCCTCAAGAAAAACAGAACAATCAGAGTTAAAACCGTCGTAACGAGTGCGGCGGAATAAAAACCGATCCCCACCGATAAACCGATACCGGCTACCACCCACAAACTTGCAGCGGTCGTTAAGCCTGTAATACGATCTCCCCTATCACGCAAAATCGCTCCCGCGCCAAGAAAACCGATACCGGTAATAACGTTGGCGGCAATACGAGCGGGATCGACGTTCGTTAAGTCTTTATATATATCAAAAACATACAGGGAAGTCAACATCATAAGGCAAGACCCAAGAGAAACAAGTATATGCGTGCGTAGCCCTGCAGTCCTGCGGCGTATCTGGCGCTCAAGCCCGATCAACCCGCTTAAGATTACAGATAAGCTTAACCGAAAAATAATCTGGGAATCTGCAAGCATATGTTCGCTCCTCCTTATGAATACGAACAGGCGGTCAAAAACAAATCGGACCGTTTATTCCTTTTAGATAACTCAAACCCCATCCCCGCGACCATAGCGGCATTATCCATACACAATGCCTTATCAGGAAAAAGCACCGTTACCTTTTCCTGCCGTGCATGCACCTGAACTTTATTGCGTAACCCGCTATTCGCAGCAACACCACCGCCAACACCCATCCTGGAGATACCGTATTTCTTGCACGCTAACAATGATTTATGCACCAGCACATCCAGCGCAGCCTCCTGGAACGACGCGCAGATATCATTCACCAACTGTGCCGGTAAAACGCCAAACTTTTTCTGTTTCTGAACATAATACAAAACCGCCGTTTTAATACCGCTGTAACTAAAATCAAACGCCGCATGGGTACCGGAGCATTTAAAAGCGATCT
>CAZJJL010000244.1:0-1944 GCA_964546325.1 uncultured Planctomycetales bacterium
GCAATAATAATCTATCTGTTCAGCTTCTTTGTTAGAAAGCAGGCGCAAAAATCTTTTTTCCCACTCCTGCATATCTTCTGCAGAAAAAGCATCATTAAAAGAAGTCATCCTTTTGGGATGCTTTATTTTTTTGAACGCTTTCAGGGGCTGGCCGCCTATCCTTTGGGTTGGCGAGTCTTCGGTTATAAATTCGGGATATTGCTGTTCCAGGTCAAACAGCTCTTTTTTCAGCGAATCCAAAGCCGCGTCCGAAATTTCCTGCTTGTCCAAAACATGATACAAGTACCTGTGATGGTTTATAGACTCCCTTAATTTTTCTATCCTGTTTTTTGCCTCTTTTTTATCCATTTTTAAATTTTATGGGCACGGCCCCACACTGGGATATATTTTATGCCCGCCCACGCTGTCTGTAGCTTCCAAGCTTATATAATAAGTGTCGGGGGCATCCATTACCAAAGAAAGCGTCCATACGCAGGCCTTCAACGAAGCGCAATTGGGATCTGCCGACAGGTCAACATCTTCTGCTCCCGGCACAATGTCTCCGTCAGAATCCCTTATGGTGGCCTTGACTGTTGCTATTTCGTAGTTGCCTGTAACCTCGGCTGTAATATCTATTGTTGTGCCGGCGTAATCGGTTGTTTGCGTGGCGCAGGCGTTTTGTATTTCTATGTCGCTGGCTGCGTCGGTGTGCAAAACAGTATAAGATATTTCAATTTTTCTTTCGGTGCCGGAAAAGAATCCGTGCGATTTTAAAGTAAAGTAGTCCGACGAACCAAAGTAGTCCGACGAACCAAAGTAGTCCGACGAACCCACTTCTGCGACAATGGAATAATTTATGCCTCCGTCAAGTATGGTGCTGAATGAAACCCTGCAACTGGTACAATTTCCGCAGCCTTGGCCTTCGTTGTCTGTGCTTTCGGTCACTACGTCTTTGCAGCGTATCATGCTGTCCCCCGACAAATCGGTGCAATTTACGGGTATAGAGCAAAGCCCGCGCTCCTGATTGTCCTCAATTATTTTTCTATCATAATACAGCACTTTTTCAACCCCGCTGTCTGCCGCATAAAAGCTGACCACCGAATTGCCCATGTTTCTTATAATTTTTATCTGGCTGTACAAGAGCAGGCTTATAGAAAAAACCACGCCAAGAATTATTACCATTACAAAAAAGGTAATAATAAGCGATACTCCTTTTTCTTTGTGGTAAAGCATGGCTTTCATTATCTTATATTAAGGTTTCTTTGCGAAACAGTTGTTTGTATGGTTTTATAGGGCTGCTGGCTGCCGGGCATTTTGACTCTGAGCATCATAGTAACCCTGGGCTGAATGAGCTCTTCGCCCGTAGACGCCGGGTCGCCGTTCAAAATAAATCGGGCAGATTGAATTTCCATGTCTTGGGGAGTAAGATTCAAGGCCAAATTGATGTCTGAACTGTTTTTTAGCTGCTTTAGCACCAGCGGGGTGCTTGTATCTCCGTGCGTATAATTATCCACAAAAAATTCAACGCAAGCATCATCGTCGGACGTATTTATAAATTTTATACCCGTATATGCTTGCGACAAAGTATCGTAGCGCGTCAAAAGATAAGAGCGCCCGGGGTTGTCAACAAGGCATGTTCCCGCTTCGTCAATTGCCGCCATCCTAAGAGCCTTGGATATGTATTCTTCTGCATAGCTTACCTGGTTCAAGAATTCCTGCTCTACCAGCAAACCGTGATGGGAAATTGAGAAAAAAAGCGGGATCGATACGCTGCAAGCCGGAAGATGCTAAGCCGCCTACCAAGCAGAGGAATACTAAAAGAGACACAACCAGCGAAAGCAGGCTGACTGCGGTAAAAATACGCTCCCAAATCTTCTTCCGGCGGATCAGGTTCTTCATATAGTAAACCTCGCGGAAGCGTCGCCGTAGGAAATGCCCGGTGATATTGGAGAGAAACGGAACGGG
>CAZJJL010000245.1:0-1924 GCA_964546325.1 uncultured Planctomycetales bacterium
AAAACATACTCCTCGTATTTGCCGGAACCACTTTCGTTAACGTATTAAATCTTGTCTACCAGCTTTTATTGGCTCACCAGCTTACTCCCGTTGATTTCGCCGCTTTTAATTCTCTGATCGCAATATTCATCATCGTCTCGGGTCCTTTCGGCACATACCAGCAAGTTATCATTAAATACATCGCTGAATTCCATGCGCAGGGAAGAACAGAGAGAACAAAATCACTTTTCTCGGGACTTCTACGAATACTTCTTATTACTGCAGTCGTTCTTTTTATCGTCTGCGCTCTCGCTTCGGTAACGTTAACGGATAAACTCAAGATTCCTTCGGTCGCAAGCGGATACTTATTAGCCGGCTCGCTTGCGCTTTCGATCTTAACCCCCCTTTTCCTTGGGGGTCTCCAGGGATTGGAAGAATTCAGGTGGTTCGCGGGTATATCCGTAGTCGGCGCCATTTTCAAAGTAGCTCTTACGGTTTTCCTGTTATGGATCGGTATGAACGTGACCGGAGCCCTCACTGCTTTGTTGCTTTCGGTCATTATTCCGATCGCATGCGCATATATCCCGCTCAAACAGTATTTCACGCTCAAGAAAGTAAAAAGGGACGTGCCCTTACTGGAATTATTCTTCTATGCGCTTCCCATCGCAACGGCAATGTTCTGTTTTATGACACTTGCGACTTTTGATATGGTCATGGTTAAGTATTTCTTTAGCCCCGAGGATTCGGGGAAATATTCGCTGGCACAGATGGTCGGGAAAATATTTCTCTTCTTGCCCGGAGCGATCAGTATGGTCATGTTCCCGCGGTCGGCGCATTTAAAAGCGAAGAATATCGAGACCCATTCAACACTCCAACGTTCGCTCCTCTATTCGGGAGGCCTTTCCTTAGCAGCCCTTATTTTTTACAATCTTTTCCCGGGTTTTGTCCTGACAGTCCTTACCGGAAAAGCTTTTCCCGAATCAATATTCCTGGGTCGGCTATTTAGCATATCCATGACGCTCTACACGCTTATACTGATACTGGTTCAGTACTTCCTTTCATTAAAGGATTTTCGGTTCTTACCGTATCTTATCGGCTCAACCATACTGCAATTTGCCGCTATCGCTTTAGTGCACTCAAGCCTTGCGCAGGTTCAATATATCCTTTGCATCAATGCAGCGATCCTTCTGGCAGTGCACCTTATGCTTTCAAATACGCATAGACCTTTACCGAAAAACCAAACCGCATGAAGAACATTAAAGAGAAGATCTCGATCATTATGCCTGCGTTCAATGAGTCGGGGCATATTATTACAAGTATCACGGAAACTTGCCGCACGTTTAACGAATTCGGATGCAGGTGGGAACTTATTGTTATTGATGACGGCTCTTCTGATGATACCTACGAAAAAGCGCTTTCGCAATGCGCACTGCATCCCGGACTGGTCGTTAAAAAGAATCCGGTCAATCTCGGCAAAGGAAGAGCGCTTAAGAAAGCTATCCATTTTGTTACCGGAGAATACGTAGTCTTTCTGGACGCTGATATGGACTTGCACCCCATACAGGTACAAACCCTTTTCGACATTATGCGCCTGGATAGCGCCGACATTGTCATTGGCTCGAAAATGCATCAAAATTCGCGCGTCCAATATCCGTTGCAGCGAAAAATCATGAGCTGGATCTACTACGCCCTTGTTCGCGTCCTTTTTAATTTGCCCTGTCATGATACCCAAACGGGTCTTAAGCTTTTTAAAACCGAGGTCCTCAAAAAGGTTTTTCCCCGCATCCTCGTCAAAAAATTCGCGTTTGACTTGGAATTATTGGTCAATGCCAATCATTTGGGATACAAAATGGCGGAAGCTCCGATCGTTTTAAACCCGCAGCGGACTCATTACGGAAGGATCGGAAGCTCCGCTGCTCTTGCAACATTCTGGGATACATTGGCT
>CAZJJL010000246.1:0-1921 GCA_964546325.1 uncultured Planctomycetales bacterium
AGCGCCCTGCCCATACAAACCGCTTTTACGTACGGTGCGCCCATCGCAATAACTTTAAAGATATGATCCTCAAGGGCGAACCCTCCTGCAATAGCAATATCCGGTACGCGCATTTTTTTCTTGGACATTTTCTCGCAGAATTCATACGTAAGTGCCTGCAGATAAAATGTCGGCGTACCCCATTCTTGCATCATGCGCCACGGAGACATACCTGTCCCTCCCGGCGCGCCGTCGATAGTCAAGAGGTCGATCTTTGCCGCTGAAGAGAATTTTAACGCCTGCGCTAATTCCACCATGGAATATGCGCCGGTTTTAAGCGTAATTCTCTTAAACCCGATATCACGAAGACGCTTAATCTCTTTCATAAAACCTTCTTCGGTCACAAATCCAAGGCGTGAATGGCGTTCAAATTCGCGGATCGCACCGGCCTTATACGCTTCCTGGTTTGACTTTAAAGTCGGATCAGGAGTAACGATATATCCGCGCCGCTTTAATTCAATCGCGCGGTCAAGGTCCTTAACTTTAATCTCCCCGCCTATACACTTGGCACCTTGCCCCCACTTCAATTCGATCGTGTCAAGCTTGTGCTTTTTATAAACATATTCGGCAACCCCAAGACGGGTATCCTCAACATTCATTTGCACAAGGATCTCGCCATACCCCTCATGGAATCTCTTATACAACTCAATACGCCGATCCATATCAGGTGCTAAGGCGATCTTCCCATTTTTATCCCGCTCAAGCTTTGGGTCGATACCGCAAACATTTTCCCCGCAAACAAGCGTAACGCCGGAAATAGCAGCGCCAACTGCAAAATGCTCCCAGTTTTTACGCGCGATCTCTGTCGAACCTAAAGCACCGGTAAAAATAGGGACTTTCATCTTGACCTTTTTATCCCAGCCATATTCGGTTTCGGTTTCAACAGCAGGAAAAATAGCCGTGTCAGGACCTGCGTCAACGCCTTTCGGAAGTCCTTTTGCGCCCTGAGCGTAACCTTGAATATTCAGGTGCGAGTAATCTACCGGATAATCTTTATCGGCTCCCGCAGTGACTTCGCCGAAGGGTCCCGGATAAATCACCTCCCTGCCTCGAAACGAAGATTTAAAGACCTCGCAATTGCCTCTGCAGGATTCAAGACAACGAGAACAAAGCCCCGAACAGGGAACTACGTTCTTGGAACGATTGAAGGTGCGCGAGGCATCATTACCTCCCGGTGTACGAAGATTCATATCCTTCTCCTTTCTTATGGTTACTCATTAATCATACTATGTATAATTTTTGATCACATAAGATACGAAAAAAAGCCTGCACCCAGGCAGACACAAACGCTGTTTTCCTACAACCACGGAAACAGTATGCTTTCTGTAAATATCCCGGAACGAACGGTATGAATAAGAACGGGACTAAAAAACCCTTGGGGCGATGCATAAGCCCCAAGGGTCTGATCAACACAAAAACGCATTACCTCCGTACATCCTCATTTTCCGGTCTCTTGAGCTGAATCTAGCGAGGGAGCAGCAACAGGAGCCGCTTCCTTGCTCGCATTCGCAATAGATACAAGTGACAACTCTTTATCACCTTTTTTTGCAACAACCGTAACCTCAAGGCTGCTATCTTCTTTCTTCAAGAACTCAGCGATCTTTGCTGAGCTATCCTTATCGAAAGACATTAAAGCGCCATCGGTAAAAATGCTGTAACCGCTGGCTTCGCATTCAGGCATTAACGCACACGACTTGGGATGGGTCTTAACGAACTCAGCAATATCAGCGCTGTGAGCCCCAGCACACATATTATCAACTATAATGCCATTCAGCGTTACGGTGTCTGCCATTGCACCTTCCTGCGCATAGACAAATGAAGCAGCAAAGCACAGAGCAAGCACTACTAATGCTAATTTCTTCATGGTTGAATCACCTCCCTT
>CAZJJL010000247.1:0-1902 GCA_964546325.1 uncultured Planctomycetales bacterium
AAAAGCATATAATATCCCTACGGTTGCGTTTCGTTATTTTAACGCATTCGGACCGCGGCAATCATTAAGTAACCCCTATACCGGAGTTGCGGCGATTTTTCTTTCCCGCGTTAAGAACAATAACCCGCCTATCGTCTATGAAGACGGCGGCCAGTCGCGCGATTTTATCTATGTAAGCGACATCGCACGCGCCAATATCCTGGCAATGAATGATGCGCGCGCCGATTATGAAGTTTTCAATTTAGGTACCGGCATCCCACAGACCATACTCGGGATAGCCAATACCATCATCGCACTGTCGGGAAAACAACGAAAAGTCGCGCCTGAAGTACTTGCTCATTATCGAACCGGGGACATCAGACATTGCTACGCGGATACGACGAAAATAGCGAAAAAACTCGGCTTTAAACCGGCGATCAGTTTTATCGATGGTATGCGCAAACTTATGGAGTGGTCAAATTCGCAAAAAGCAAAAGACATGTCTGAAAAAGCGCAGAAAGAGCTCAGCAAAAGAGGGTTGGTGCACTAAGCCCTATTCAAAAATTAAAGAGAGACGACGCTTTTAAAAAATGCTTCGTACAAACGAGGGTTCCGTGGATAAAAAAACACCTGTTTCCGTTGTTATTCTTACCAAGAATGAAGCCGGTAGAATACGCCCCTGCTTGGAAAGTGTTCATGGATGGGCGGATGAGATCATCGTCGTTGACGATCAGAGCACCGATGCCACCGTTTCTATTGTCAAGGAATACACCCCTTTGGTATTTGAACGGCCGATGGAAAACGAGGGAAGGCATCGCAACTGGGCGTACCAAAAAGCTACCCATACCTGGGTCTTGAGCCTTGACGCCGATGAGCTGGTCACCCCTGAATTACGCGCCGAAATAACGGCGGTATTATCAAACACGCCGTCCGAGAACGGTTTTACGATCCCGAGAAGGAATTTTATAGGATCCTATTGGGTAAAACACGGGGGATGGTATCCCAGCCCCCAATTAAGGCTTTTCAAAAAAGAGGCATTTAAATATGAAGAAGTTGCCGTCCACCCTCGGGCGTTCATGGACGATCCCTGCGGACACTTACAATCAGACATCATCCACTATTCATATAGAAGTATCGAGGATTTTCTCGCAAAACTCAACAATCAAACCACCCGTGAGGCACAAAAATGGTTCGATCAGAATAAGCCTATGACGTTCGGCCGTTTCTTATGGCGTACCTATGACCGTTTTATGCGGGGATATTTTGGCAGGCATGGCTATAAAGACGGTATTATCGGCTTTACCATCGCGTTCTTCGCCGGGCTCTACCAATTCATCAGTTACCTTAAATATAAAGAAATTCTCCTACGGAAGAAAGGAGCTCTCTAAAATGCGTATTCTTATTACCGGCGGGGCAGGCATGGTCGGTTCCCATGCCGCGGAATACTATGCCAGAAGGAACCCGCGGGACAAGATCATCGTTCTCGATAATTTAATGCGCTCGCAATTATTCGGATACGACAAAGCTTCTGTCGAATACAATTGGAATTACCTGAAATCCTTTAAGAATATTGAACGGATAAAAGGGGATGTACGCAATACGGCCGATGTCGATAGAGCTTTAGGAAAAGGCGTTGATCTGCTGATCCATACCGCGGGCCAACCTGGTGTCGGCTACAGTGTCGCCAACCCCCGGGAAGATTATAGCATCAATGCGTATGGTACCTTTAACGTCCTTGAACAAACCAGAAAGAAGTCAAAGAATACGGTCGTCATTTACTGTTCGACTAATAAAGTATACGGCGAGAACGTTGATGCGCTTAAACTTATTGAAAAAACAAAACGGTATATCTTTAAAAATACCCGCGGAATTCCTGAGACCATGCCTACCGACCTTACTGCCCATACGCCTTATGGCATCTCA
>CAZJJL010000248.1:0-988 GCA_964546325.1 uncultured Planctomycetales bacterium
GACCATTCCTGTCAAAGAAAAAAACAAACTTGGTTCAGACCTCGCGATCGTTGCCGGGGATATTGTCTACGCCTTGGCCATCGATGCCTTTTTAACGGTGGAAGAAGACCCGATGCGCAAGGAGAACGCGTTAAAATATTTTATCCAGACCGCCGCTTTTACCGCCATGGGTGAATTTATCGACATCCTTCACGGTTTTCAAAAGGTTTCGGCCATCAAGGAAAGCGATGTTTTCTTAAATTACAGTCTTAAGACGGCCCGCTATACTTTTGAATGTCCGCTGATCATCGGAGCCATTCTCGCAGGCGCTTCCAAAAAGGACATCAAAACATTGTCCTTGCTAGGATTGATGATCGGCCAGGCCTTTCAGATCCAGGACGACATTATCGGTATCTTTTCAACGGAAAAAAAGATCGGAAAATCTATCTTGAGCGACATCGCAGAATTCAAAAAGACGATCTTGGTCTGTCACGCCTTCCGCGCCTTGCGCGGGAAAAAAAGACAAGATTTTATCAAGATCTTCCAAAAACCCGTCAAGTCTTACAACGATCTTCTAAAGATCAGGCATATCTTTATCGAATCCGGGAGCTTGACCTACAGCCTCAATAAGGTGGAAACACTTTTGGCAAGATCACGACAGGCGCTCGGATCCCTTGCCATAAAACCAAAGATCAAAGCGGTCCTTTGGCAGGCGTTCGACGCGCTTTTCCGTCAAAGCCGTGCTGTGGCACAAACATACAAGATCAGCACCTGATAAAACATGGATTCAGAAAAAAAAATATACTGCCCTAAATGTGATAGCCCTCACACGGACCTTATTTCCTACGTTTATCATTGCATTGAATCAAAGAATGCCGGAAAGAAACTCTTTGTTGATGGGATCGATACAGAGCTTAATAAAAAACGTGAGATCTCAGAAGAAAAGCGCAAGATCCTGATCAAAACCCTGAAGCCTCCTCAAGAGGCAAAGATCTCTTTTCCTGCGGCA
>CAZJJL010000248.1:998-1839 GCA_964546325.1 uncultured Planctomycetales bacterium
TGGCCATTTTATCTTTTTTAGTATCTTGGCTTGTCGTAGGGTCTGCATTGATCACCCGGATCGGTGAACGGCTTTATTTCTATCTGACCATAACGTTCATCGTTATTCTGGCGTATCCTTTTTATTCAACGATGGACCTTATCATCAAACAGGTCAGGGATAATTATGCCCGTTATAAAGAATTGAAGGGAGCCTGGGTCAAAAAACGCTATTGCTATGATTGCGGATGCATTTTTACCTACGAACCCCCTGTCAAAAAATAAACCTCTTCCTAAACCAAATACCCGCACAGCTCATCTAAGACAAGACGCCCTTCAAGCGTTGTTTTTAAGAAACCATCCTTAAATTCAAGAAAACCCTGGTCGATAAATTTTTTGATCTGTTTGTGTTGTTTCTGAGAAAGCGCGCAGCCAAAACGCTCCCTAAGCTCATCAGTAACGACACCTCGGTTCATGCGCAGACCGAACAGCACCGCCTCTGTAAGCCTACGCTGCGGGCTTAAAAGCTCATGGCCTTCGACAGCATGGCCTTTTTCTTTTACCTGTTTTAGATATGAATAAATCTTACTCTGGTTCCAAAACCGCTTACCGTTCATATGAGAATGCGCACCCATCCCTAGGCCGATATAATTCCGGCATTCCCAATATAAAATATTATGAATGGATTCCCTGCCGGATCTCGAAAAATTGCTGATCTCGTATTGAGAAAATCCTTCTTTGGCAAGGCCTTCGATAATGTTTCGATAAAAGCGCGCCATCCGATGGTTATCCGGCAGCGCAAGCTTCATCCGGTGGAACAGACTATTGCGTTCGACGGAAAGATTATAAATGGATAGATGTTC
>CAZJJL010000249.1:0-1838 GCA_964546325.1 uncultured Planctomycetales bacterium
GCTTAAATAACGTCAGGTAGGCGACCCTCGGTCTCGCTGGCGAAGGGTTATTTAGAGCGAGGTAACTCACGCCAATGATTAAGCCCGGAGAATAAGAAGCCTTCACCGCTAGCTTTAAGACCGAAATATCAAATGCGGATCCGGGAGTCAGACCCTTACCGACGATAAAATACTCCTGGGAGATTCTTGAGGTGATTGCGTCGTGAACAATCCCAAATGCGATTGCCAGTGATGTGGCACCCAATAAGAAAAGATATTCTTTGGCCCGTGATGGGTTCTTTGGGTTTGTCTTCCAGTCGCGAACTCCTTGGACTAGAAAGTAGGCGGCTACCGCGGCTATGCGCCACTGAATCGGAAAAAGATCATCGAGTTTCTCAAGAGGATCCATACTATTGAGAAAAAGGCGTTATAGCAGACAGCGATAAACGCTTACCATTACAGGCCGTGACTTCTACGTCAGTCAATTTTTGGTCTTTGATTTTAAACTGAACGTTTGGCTTCTTCTCGTCGAACCACTTCATGAATATCGATTTCGACATCTCACAGTAATGTGGTGGCTTCAGCTGCTCGGCTTCGCTGTGATTGACCTTATGTTTCTTCTCGGCGATGACTCTTCCAGTGTGATCGATAATCCAGTAGTCAAACTCAGTAAATCCGCTATTCGAAATGCCGACAATAAAAGCCCCGTCTTTCGTAGCACTTATAACATCAGCTCCGTATCTCTCTTTTTTGAAAAGTAACTTTCCACCTCGTGAACATGTGAATTCCCAGATAGGATAGACCATTAGTCCACCTTCCTTGCCATCCTCGACAAGCAAGCAATTAAGTTCGCCGAAGGTGTACTCTTTCTTTTTCAAGCCAGGAAAAAGACTCCATTTATCTGCGCGTGCCTCGTACAAAGAAGCGAAAATAGAAATCGCAATTAAGGAAAGTGTGAATGTCCGCATGTTATTATTGTTAGAATATTAACTGATTTTACCCAATTGATCAAATACTCTCAGTCATATGAAAAGGACTTCGTCTCGAGTGAAGAAGGTGCTTCTTGTTTTGGGCGCGGTCATTTGTACGATTGTCGGGCTGCCGATTGTTTTCACTATTTTCGATATGCTGTTTCCGGGCATCACACCCAAGCAGAGCGCCGAAATCATCATTTTCGATCGTAAATTCGGATTTAGAGCCATTCCAGGAGCAAAATTTTTCGGTGACAGATTTCTAGACGAGCTTAAGTTAGTATCGAAGGATTTTGACCTTGTTGATAGCAGAAACGCATTTTGGATAAGTCGAATAATATCGGAATCCACCAGTGAGCAGGCCTTAAAGACCTCTGAAGAGCTTTTTTATAAAAAAGGACTAAGTGCAAAACTAGCAGGAGCAATTGGCTTAGCTTCGAAAAGTAAATACCCTGAGAGGTTAGACCAAAACTCATTTCTTATCAGAGTTATTAACGATTGCCGGGATATCAATATAATAGATTTCCAACGGGAGAAATGTCCAGGCGGCGACTACAAATCCGCAGAGCTCGCCATTATTGCAATTGAAAAAGGGAAGTTTAGAGAGGCGATCCCCTTTATGGAACCGATATTTTCAGGTGACTACCCGACTCTGCAACGTGCGGCGTGTAGCGCATTCGCTGAGATTGGGGATCCCAAGGCCATCCCGTACTTAAAGAAGATTCTAGCCGAGACTTGGCATTACCCAGTTGGAGAAGCTTTCACGGCACTCATTGCATTTGGGGAGAAGGAAGCCGTTCCGATGGCCATAGAGCGGATCGAACAGCTTCCACAGAATACAAACTGGCAAGAACTGTTAAAATCTCTGAGAGATGTCACTGGTCAAAG
>CAZJJL010000250.1:0-539 GCA_964546325.1 uncultured Planctomycetales bacterium
CGATAACCTAGATGTATCGTTAGAAATCGCCAAACACCAAGTGGGAGAGTTTAAACGCCTGAGGTTAAATCATGAGGCTTTGGGCGCTGCGGTTGATTTTTTGGTTAAAGACAATCAGCTGGAGATGGCGAAGCATTTGCGTGAAATGGTCAATCGCGGCTTGGTAAGGCTTGGGCCTTTGGAGGGTTTTTTGGCAGCGATCGCTAAGACGGCTGAACGGGAGCTGATTCTTCTAAGCGATTTTTATGTAGAGCATACTACAGCCGTTGAGATAATGGCAAGCCTGGTGCATGAGATTGGCGCGGTATCCGTATTCAATAAAGATGAACAGGAAAATGATAGGCGTTTAGAGAACGCTATGGAATGGTTTAAGAACCGTAAGGATATAAAATCTCCGGTGAGTATAATTAAGGAAGCGGTGCAGAAGACTGCCCGGAAACAACGTGATGTATCAATCCCTATGATTAAATTATTCACGTTCGTGATGGTTTGTTTTTCTTTCCCTGTCCTGGCTAATACTCCTATAAAAGATGGTTTTT
>CAZJJL010000250.1:549-1505 GCA_964546325.1 uncultured Planctomycetales bacterium
GATGATGGGGGAGTTAAAATTACTGCATACCGTTTTGGCGTGCCCCATGGAAGGTTTCGTGTTTATTATCCGGATGGAAGATTAAGGTCCTGGGGTGAATATGATCAAGGAAATTTGCAAGGCGTTGCCCAGGAGTATTATCCTTCCGGAGTGATTGAAGTAAAAAGCTTTTATCGTCAGGGAAAACTGCATGGAGAGCAAACGCAATTCTGGCCAAATGGCCATATTAAGTCGACGATTATATATCTCAATGGTGTCAGTGAGGGTGTTTCTAAAGAATACAATCAGGATGGGGTTCCCCTGCGTGAAGTACAGTGGCATGAGGGCAAGGAGGACGGTGTTTTAAAAGAATTTTATAATAATGGTCAGGTGAGTAGAGAATTGAATTATGAGAAGGGGCGTCAGCAGGGGTTAATCAAGGAATATCATGCGAGTGGTAAAATAAGAGGTGTTTATGAAGCCATTGACGGTGTTTATCAGGGAAAGGCAACGGAATATTATCCTCAGGGAGGTGTTTTAAAACAAGGGGTAAAGGTAAATGGTTTATGGGAAGGGGAAGTTATTCAATTCAATCCAGATGGATCAATTTTAAGTAAAGTTGTGTATCATAAGGGAGTTATGGATGATCCTCACTGGAGAGAATTTTACCCAAGCGGCCAGGTTTATCGGCAAATTCCAGTCATCCAAGGCCAACGGGAAGGTGTATTTGAAGAATATAGTGCCGCAGGCAAGTTAAGCGTTAAAGGAACTTATAAGGCGGATAAGCCTGAGGGTGTTTTTTCTCATTTTAATGATCAAGGCGATCTTGTGTCTGAAGAAGTGTATGAACAGGGACGATTAAGCATCAAACGTGAATTTCAAAATGGCCAGAAAACGATGGAACAGATTTTCTACCCTAACTAAACGTGTTGACAATACGCAATTAAAAAGATTGTAAGGACTGCCAACTCGTCACA
>CAZJJL010000250.1:1515-1834 GCA_964546325.1 uncultured Planctomycetales bacterium
ATATACGCTATTTTAAGTAAGATTAACCTGTATTTTGCAAAGGCAAAGTCCGCCCGAAGGGGCAAGAAAGTTACCCAAGCAAAGATTTATGCAAGGCAATCGGCGGAAATTATCGGCTGTTGCAATATCCGGGATTAAATTATGAGTAATGATAAAAACTTTGATGTTCAGGTTTTAAATACGACGTTAATGGGATGCATGGAAGAAATTCTCGGTAAGATGAGCGGTATTGTTCCCACCGATGTGCCGCAAGTGCGAACGATTGATATCATTGAGTATGAGAACCGCATGCGGGTTACCGGCATGGAGAAATTTAATG
>CAZJJL010000251.1:0-1800 GCA_964546325.1 uncultured Planctomycetales bacterium
GCGCACGAGGTCATTACGGATTATCAGAAGCAATACCGCAATAACCAGGGGAAAAAGTATTAAAAAAAATACGGTGTGCATATTCTCCTTCAAATAAAGAGCCTCTTCCGGCCTTCCTTACGCATCGGGAAGAGGCAAAAAAACATAGAGCGATTATAGCAATAATTTTTCCGCGGTCAAGCTAATTCTGCGTTTTTGAAACGATCGCTTTATCAACAACGCGCAGGAGATCTTTATGGCTTATCGGCTTAACCACATAATCGACGACGCCAAGCTTAAAGGCTTTTACTTTATCAACGTCTTTATCAATACCCGAAAGGATGATAATGGGAGTAACTAATCCTAGCGGATCCTTATCAAGCATTTCACATGCCTCAAGGCCTCCGACATCCGGCATGATCAAGTCCATGATGATCAAATCAGGCCTGAAAGCGTGCATCTCCTCAACGATATTCTTAGCATCCGTAAGGACCTTAACCTCATAATTGCCGGGATGCTCCAAGAACATCTTGATCGTCTGAGCGACTTCAAGCTCGTCATCAACGACGAGAACCTTATGCTTCATCAAGCCTCCTACCGTTTCAGTTCCGTACCTAAAACTATGTGCCTGATGCCAACACTCGAAGCAATATCAATGACCTTAACAACAAACTCATACCGCACGCTCTTATCGCCGTCAATGGTAATAGCGGAGTCCGACGCATTCTTAACAAGAGCTGTCAATTTAAATTTAAGCAGATCCAAATCATACCGCAGATTATATTTCGTATTCTCAAGAAATGCCTCTCCGGAAGAGCTGATCGTTACCGCAATATTACGCGGAGGCTCCTGCATGGTGCCTGATTGCGGCAAAGACACTTTAAGGCTTGAACGGAATATCAACGGCGTTGAAACCATAAAAATAATAAGCAACACAAGAATCACGTCGGTAAACGGCGTGATATTGATCTCAGCAACGAGCCGTTGGCTGCGGGGCCTTCGTTTCATTTTGTTTTCACAAATAGAAGATCGACAAGTTCTGAAGCAACAAGGTCCATATCCGCGACAAAGTTATCGATCTTACGGATAAACATATTGAACATAATGACCGCGGGGATCGCGACTAAAAGTCCCGCTGCGGTACAAACAAGCGCTTCGGATATCCCTCCGATAACGACATTAATGCCTCCCGCGCTTGTCGTAGCAATATCCCTGAACGCCCGAATGATACCCAGAACGGTCCCGAAAAGGCCGATATATACCGCGGTACTGCCAATAGTACCCACAATACTGGTATAGCGTTCGAGTTGAACGGTTTGAATAACGACTTCCCTCTCCATCGCTTCAGAAACCGCTTTTTCACTATGACCTGCCAGTATAAGCCCTGCCTGAGCAACCTTGGCAAAGGGCGTGTCGACCTCTTTTGACAATAATAATGACTTTGCCGTATCCCCTTTGGCAAGCTCCTTGCGGATCTTCCCCATGAATTGCTCGCGTTTAATGCGTGAACGCTTACGATAATAGGTGAACCGTTCGACGATAACCGCACACGAGACAATCGAACACACCAGAAGGATATACATCGCCAAACCGCCGGCCTTCATGATTTCCCAAATTGCTACACCTTTAAACATCGCGGCTCCTTTATTGGTAGTAATATACCCGGGGTTCAAGGTCACACGTCGCAACGTCACCTATAAAGACATTTACGTGTGACTTTGAAATTTGTCACGTGCAGCCATCACACAACCTGTACGCGAGATACATGCCCCTGGCAGGAATCGAACCTGCCACACACGGTTTAGGAAACCGTTGCTCTAT
>CAZJJL010000252.1:0-1795 GCA_964546325.1 uncultured Planctomycetales bacterium
ACGATGATCCGGAGAATAGTTCTACAGGCGTATCATCATCGGTTCCGGGGGTGGAGCATTTTATGAGAAACCCTGATATTTCTACTCCGGTCATGTCTGAAGATGTGACTGGTATCGGTAATACGCATGAGCCTGTGGTTCCTTCAACAGGGGTAAACAATGGAACGGTTGCGATTACCGGGAATACTGCTTCAACAAACATGGTTCAGCCAACGGCTCCGGGATTGAATCGCCGCGAAGGAGACTCAGAAGAATTGCAAGGTCAGACCCATGAAAATACGGGTGTTGCAGGAGCGGGAAGCGTTATGGTACGTGGTCCTCCGGTAGAGGTTCGCCAGGACGCGCATGTTGTTTCCGGCGATAAAGAAAAAGCCGGTGAAGATGCGCAAAGGATCTCAAGAGTTGAGAGGCCGCGCGAGCTGGATTTACATTATGAGGATTATGGCTTACAGCCGATCGCCAATAATCCGTATGACCCGCGTATCGGTAATATCCTTGACGCAGGAACGATCTCCTGGGCGGCATTAATGCGCGCTTTATCGACGAGCAATGCGCAAGGTCCTCAAGCGAATGAGTTTGATCAATTAGTAGGTATCTTTTCAGCGGTAGAAGAGAAAACAGGATGGGTCCCCGCCTCATTAGAAATAACCACAGATCTTCCGTCTGATCCCCGCCAGATGCCGTTCTATTTCGGTATCCCCGGGACCAATCAGTATGTGCATATCAGCGAAGAATCCATTTCTTCCCATGATGAAGCATTGCTTGCCTATGGTTCGTTATACTGGGCGATGAGAACCGGTGAGAAAAAGTATCTGCCGTTTACCGGTCGCTTAATCAACGATGTATTCAGCAGGCAGGATGAGCATGGTGCTATTATTGAAACGCCTCGGTATTTTATTGATGAACAAGGTGGGCGTAGCAGTGAGCCTGCGGAGATCATGACATTATCCCGTACGAATGCGCTTACGTATCGTTTGTCCCGGTTAGTAGGTATGCTTGGTTTGCCGGAATACGCCGGTGTTGCCGGCGGTACGGGGGTTGATGTGGCATCAATAGAAGCACAGGGAACCAGGATACTTCAGTGGTTTAGTCGCGATGGTTTTAACTGGGACGAGCATGGCGGCGGGTTAGCGCATTTTAACCATGGCGGCTATTATGTTGACGGTACCTGGTCTGCGATTGCATTTGTTGATCCGGCTGAGCAGGCTGAGATCCTTATGTGGTTAGCGCATGATGTCGACAAGATCAAAGGCGGTAAACACATAACCGAGAGTTTGGAATATCGTATTCAAAGTTATATTGCCAGAATACTTGAGGGTATGAAAGACAGAAATGGCTTTTATCTGCCGCAGGCCTTCCATGAATGGAACATCCGTGATGAGGAAAAAGGAGGTAGCAGGGTTATCTTTTTCGGAGAGGGCCACAACGGGCTTTTTGATGCCGCATTAGCGGATGAATATTTGCCGGCGGAAGCGCAGCTTTTAAGAGGCAATGATCCGGATACCGGAAAGCCTATCCGTATGGCAAGCGCTCGGTTAATGTCTTTATTGGCAATTGCCCGTAGCATGTGGGGGATGGATAATCCTTCCGCGTATTTAAGTCCGTTACGTACCGTGATCCGTGATTTTGGCGGGTTGCCTGATTATATTTCTCCCGAATACTTTACCCATCCGCACGAGAAACAAGACCCGGTGATCTTCGGCTCTCTTGAGAGTATCACGTTCTATTCTATAGCCAGGTGCCTGGCGTTCCATAAAGAAGCTGCTTTAAATGATGCCGCCAATCCGTTGTTTAA
>CAZJJL010000253.1:0-1773 GCA_964546325.1 uncultured Planctomycetales bacterium
GATCAGTCATTTATATAAGAATTTTCACGACCAGGTCGTGCTCAAAGATATCGATCTAAAGATCGCGCAAGGGGAGATCTGGGTCATCTTGGGCGAGAGCGGTGCGGGCAAAAGTGTTTTGTTGCAGCACATGATCGGCTTGATGAGCCCTGATAAGGGGGAGATCAAGATCGATGGCATTTGCGTGAATCATTTTTCTGATGCCCAGTGGCTGACGCTGAGAAAGAAAATGGGGTATTTGTTTCAGGAGGGCGCTTTGTATGATTTCATGACGGTTTTTGAGAATGTTGCTTTTCCGTTACGTGAACATACAAAAAGTACGGAAGCACAAATCTCTGAAAAGGTCTATCACATGTTAAAGCTTGTCGGCCTTGAAGGGGTTGAGCAAAAGCTTCCTTCACAGCTAAGCGGAGGGATGCGCAAGCGAGCGGCGCTGGCTCGGGCCGTGATCCTGGATTCCAAGATCTTGTTCTGCGATGAGCCAACGTCGGGATTGGATCCCATACGCAGTCGTGATATTATGGACCTTATCAGGGACATCTCGAGGCATTTTCAGGCAACGACGGTGATCGCATCGCACGATATTCAGAATTCATTTCGCGTCGCGGACCGCTTGGCGATCATCAAAGACGGGACGCTGATCGCCCAGGGAACACCTCGCGAGGTCCAGACGATAAAGAACGATTTTATTAAAGAATTTACCCATTAAAAACGAGGTTCATTATGATCGAGCAAAAGGAATTCACAAAAAATCTTTACGCAGGGTTGTTCTTTGTCATCGGCATTATTTTGATCTGTGTGGTGGTCCTATCCATCGGGATGGAAAAGGGGATCACGCAGCCGAAATTCAAGATCCAGGTCTTGTTTGGGGAAGTCGGCGGATTGATGGTTGGTGCCCCAATCCGTTTATCCGGCGTGCAGGTGGGGACCGTCGGCAAGATCGATTTTCTCAAAGAAGAGGTCCAGGGCCGTAACGTTGCGGTCACGCTCAATCTTTTCGTCCGCTACAAGGAACAGATCGAACAAGGATATAGTTTCCGCATCAAGACCGAAGGGATCTTGGGGCAAAAGTTCATCGAGATCAGCAAGGACAAGACCGAACAAAAAAGACATATTGACCTTCACGCCCCGATCGTCGGCGAAGACCCCTTGGATGTGCAGGACCTGGCGGAGACATTCGGCAGCACAGCCATTTCCATGCAAGAAACCGCTCGTGCCACGGATGCGGCAATGCTTGAGATCCGTGACCGGTTTAAGGCCATCAAGCGGATCCTCAATCGCGTTGAAGAACGATTGATCGATGGGACGTTGTTCAAGGTCTTTTAATACACCATTCACTCAAGAGGTTAAAGATGAACAATACGATCGTTTTCTTAGGTTTTGAGATCTCTCCTTGGCTTTATATCCCGCTTGTGTATCTTCTGTGGGTTTTGTGCTGGCTGTTGGTCAAGCGCGTTGTCTTTGCCGGCATTAAACATCTCACCGAGAAAACCAAGACACGGATCGATGATATTTTCATTCACGCCATTGACTTGCCGTTATTTTTGCTCATTTTTTCAAGCGGCGGTATTTTGGTGCAAAAGGTCTCTCCGCTGGCGGCCAGCAGCGAGGTGACGAGGAATGTTCTTTTGTGCTTTAAGGCCATCACGATCGTCGCCGTTATTTTGTTCATTGACCGCTTTGTCCACTACCTTATTGTCGAATACACGCCGAAATACGACGTCCTGAAGGCATCCTCGGGGATCGTCAAGATCGTGGCACGTATCTTTATTA
>CAZJJL010000254.1:0-1770 GCA_964546325.1 uncultured Planctomycetales bacterium
GGGGAGTACCATCCTTATCTCTATCGGCGAATATATTAACGCGGCGATCCTTTTTAATCTGAGCCGGTTCATGGGGCGGGAATATCTTGAGAGGTCTTTAAAAGGAAAAGCGGGGGCAGTGTATGCTTCCTTAGGCCGCTGTAATTTCTTTTGGCTCTTTTTATTGCGCGCAACGCCGGTCATTCCGTATCGTTTTCTTGATATCGGAGCCGGGTGCACGGCGATCCCTTTTTCACGGTATATGGTAGCGGTTATTTTCGGTACTCCCCTTAAGACATTCTGGATGCAGTATATTTTGTATAATGTGGGCGTGGGGTTGTATCAAGATCCATCGGCCCTCGTTCAGTTTTTTGTGAACCATAAGCAACTCTTGTTGATCAATTGCGTCTACTTTTTACTGATAGTATGTGTAGCCATTGGCTTCAGCCAGAAAGGCAGGTCGCATGCCGGTTAAACTGCGTTTTTTAGGGGGGGTACGGACGGTTACCGGCTCCAGCCATTTAGTCACGACCGATAAATCGGAGGTTCTGATTGACGCCGGGCTCTTCCAGGGGCGGCGCGATGAGTCGTATAAAATTAATACCACATTCACCTTCAATGCGCGCACGATCAATGCGATGGTGCTTTCGCACGCGCATGTTGATCATTGCGGGAATATCCCCAGTCTCATAAAAAAAGGTTTGCGTTGCAAAGTATATACGACATCAGCGACGAAAGATCTCGCTCGGCTCATGCTTGAAGACGCCGGTAAGATCCAGGAAGAAGACGTCCGTTATGTGAACAAGATCAATAAGCGTTTGGGGTTGCCGCTGCGTCAGCCGTTGTATACGAAGAAGGAGGCATCGCGCGCCACAAAGATCTTCCGGTCACTGTCGTATAACCAGCGGTTTTGTATTACGCGCGATATGTTCGTTACGCTTTTTGATGCCGGGCATATTCTCGGGTCAGCGATCATCGTTTTAGAGATTAAGGACACCGACAGGACTATCCGGTTGGGGTATGCGGTTGATCTGGGAAGGAAAGACCTTCCTATCTTGAGGGATCCTTTGATACCCGACGGCTTAGATTATCTTATCCTTGAAAGTACCTATGGCGGAAGACTGCATGCTCCGATTCATGAGGCAAAAGTAAAGCTTAAGGAGGTAATAAACCGGACGGTCGAGCGGAGAGGGAAGATCATCATTCCCGCGTTTACCCTTGAGCGCACGCAGGAAGTTGTTTTCTTTTTGAATGAACTTCTCAAAGAACGCGCGATCCCCATGATGCCGGTATATGTTGATAGCCCGCTGGCTACCGATATTACGGAAGTGTATTCTCTTCATGCGGATTATTTAAATGATAAGACCCGCCAGGCGATCGAGCAGGCGGATAATCCCTTTGAATTCGTGAATTTACGGTATATCCGCAACCAAGACGAATCAAAGCGATTGAATGAAGATAAGCGTCCGATGATCATTATTGCCGGATCAGGCATGTGCGAATCCGGAAGGGTGTTGCACCATTTGAAGAATAATATCGCTGATTCTCGAAATACTGTTTTGGTTGTCGGATATATGGCTAAAGATACGCTGGGCAGGAAGATCGTTGAGCACGCTGAGTTCGTCAGGATATTCGGTGTTGAGTATGAATTGAACGCCGAAGTGGTCGTTATTAACTCATTTTCGGGGCATGCCGATCAAACCGAACTTTTGGAATTCGTCTCTCGGAGCCTTCCTCTCAAGCGGATATTTTTAGTGCACGGAGAAGAAGAGCAAACCAAGACGCTGCAGG
>CAZJJL010000255.1:0-1770 GCA_964546325.1 uncultured Planctomycetales bacterium
TCCGGGTCGAGGCAAGCCTGGCCCCGATGCACCTGACGGATGCAATCCACCAGCGCCTCGTGCGGCCGATGTTTGGAGACCACACCTTGCACGCCCGCATCTATCGCACGCGCAACCTCTTCTAACCCAAACGGCTGTTTCAGGAGTTTTGCGCATAATTTCTTATACTGAGAGATCGTGCCGATCAAAAAACAATCCGTCTTTTTGACCTGACCGGTCAAAGACCCCCGCGCAATGGCTGCATCCGCACCCAAGGAAAGCATTTCCTGTTTTATGATATTTGCGGAGAAATTAGGGAGAGCATCAATACGAATGATATGGCTGACACCTTTAGGAGCCATAATGCCGATACCGTATTCGTCGACGTGTATCTCCCGCATGGAACGGACCAGATCATGCGAATCCTGCGGTCTGACGATCCTGATCATACGACGGGCGGCTCAGGATTATCCAGTGTTTCTTTTTTATCGATCCCTAAGAGCCGTTTCACTTCTTCTCCGTCAAGAACTTCCTTCTCCAAGAGCGCACGAGAAAGCGTCTTGAGCTTATCGATATTGGCAAGCAAAATGTCTTTGGCGCGATTATAACTGCTATCCAAAATACTCTTTACTTCACTATCGATCTGACGGGCGGTTTCCTCACTATAATTACGTTCTTCCATGATATCGCGACCAAGAAAAACCAAACCTTCACGCTTACCGAGTGTTATATGCCCCAACTTATCGGACATGCCGAATTGTGTGACCATACGACGGGCCATATGCGTAGCCTGTTCCAGGTCATTCTGCGCACCCGTAGTTACCTCATGCAGCGTAATCTCTTCCGAAGCCCGGCCACCAAGCATCATAGTCACCTCGGCAAGCAATTGATTCTTCGTCCAATAATGCCTATCCTCTGCAGGCGGAGTAAACGTATACCCGCCGGCTAATCCGCGGGGGATGATCGAGACTTTCTTAAGAGGATTCACATCAGGTAGAAGAAGCGACAACAACGAATGTCCTGATTCATGCAACGCGGTGATCTCTTTCTCTTTTTTAGAGATAATGTGGCTCTTTTTTTCCGGCCCCATTAAAACGCGTTCGACCGACCTCTCAAAATCGATTTGCTCAATAGTCTCTTTATTGACGCGCGCAGCCAAAAGCGCAGCTTCATTACAAAGATTCGCCAGATCAGCACCGGAAAACCCCGGAGTCTGAGAGGCTATTGATTGCATATCAACCTTGGGATCGAGTTTAATTTTCCGGGAATGGACTTTCAGTATCTCTTCCCTTCCTTTAATATCCGGGAGATTAACAACAATATGCCTATCGAACCGGCCAGGACGCAAGAGCGCAGGATCAAGCGTATCAGGCCTGTTCGTAGCAGCAATAAGGATAATTCCTTGAGCCGCATCAAATCCGTCCATTTCAACCAGCAAAGCATTCAATGTCTGTTCGCGCTCGTCATGGCCTCCACCTAGCCCGGAGAAACGCAGCCTGCCGACCGCATCTATTTCATCGATAAATATGATCGCACCTTTTCCCGAAACTTTTCCCGCGCGGCGCCCCTGTTCGAAGAGATCACGGACACGGCTTGCGCCGACGCCTACGAACATCTCGACAAAATCAGAACCGGAAATACTAAAGAACGGAACACCCGCTTCACCGGCGACGGCTCTTGCGATAAGGGTTTTCCCGCAACCCGGAGGCCCGACCAGTAAAACCCCTTTCGGTATTTTTCCGCCGAGTTTTTGGAATTTTTTCGGATCCATCAAAAATTCGATAACTTCCT
>CAZJJL010000256.1:0-1743 GCA_964546325.1 uncultured Planctomycetales bacterium
CAGGACGGCGGATACGCGTTGGTCAATAATAAGATAGTCTCTCAAGGTGAAGAAATTGACGGCGCAAAGTTAGTCGAGATCGGTGAGGATGAGGTTTTGTTTGATTTTAAGGGGAAGGAAATACGGCTGTCTACACGCAAATAATTGCCGCGTACCGGATTTAATTCTGAAGCCGCTTTAAAACTGCCTGCCTGATTATCTCTAAAGGAATTCCTTCAAAAATGGTTGGAGAACCGATCGCTTTCAACAAGACAAGGCGGTTCTTGTCGCCGATGAATTTTTTGTCTTTCAGATGGGTGGTCATGATCTGATCGATCTTAAGGCGCTGAATGCGTCCGGGAAGCCCCGCGCGCGCAATGAGCGATTCGATCTTTTCCGCCGATCCAAGGTCAAGGAAATGCATTAAAACGCTTATGTCCACCGCAATAAGCATCCCTAACGCTACGGCTTCCCCGTGATTGTATCGCTTGTATCCTCCTGCCGCTTCGATCGCATGCCCGATAGTGTGGCCGAAATTAAGGATAGTCCGTACGCCCTTTTCTTCCCGTTCGTCGAAGCTGACGACTTTTGCTTTTAATGCGCTGCAGCGTTGGATGATGAATTCAAGCGTTTTGGGGTCATGTTTAAGGGCGCGTTTTAAGTTGCACGACAGATAATCGAACAATGATCTGTCCTGAATGCAGGCGTATTTAATGACCTCGGCAAGACCGCTTCGCATTTGCCTTGGATCGAGTGTCTTTAAAACAGCGGTGTCCGTATATACGAGCTTGGGTTGATAAAAAGTTCCCGCAAGATTTTTACCGTTAGGCAGGTCAACCCCTGTTTTTCCGCCGATACTTGAATCAACTTGCGCCAAAAGTGTTGTGGGTATTTGTATGTAGGGGATGCCGCGTTTATAGATCGAGGCGGTGAAACCCGAAAGGTCTCCGATAACCCCTCCTCCCAGCGCAACGATAAAAGTTTTTTTCTGCGTGTCAAATCCCGATAGGCTTTTGAGGACAGCCGTAACAACTGACATGGATTTGCTTTTTTCGCTGTCTTCGACGATCTTTTCTCCGACACAAAATCCTTTCTTCTCCAGGCTGCGTTTAAGTTTTATGCCGTACTTTTTGAAGATCAGGGGGTTGGATATAATGAAAGCGGCGTTACCGATACCTAAATGTTCGGCGTGCTCTGGTAACTCCGGAAGTATGTTACTGCCCAGAAGTATGGGGTAGGAGCGTTCTTTGAGATCAACGAGTATACGTGTGTTCATAGCATCATAAATAAGCTGATGATCATTTTTACGATCGGCCAGATTATTATATCAAAAGCGCCGAGCGCTACAAGCCCCATGACAATAAAAAATCCGTAGGGTTCGATGGAGGCGTATCGTGAAGCCAAGGGTTCAGGAAGCAATCCGATAACGACGCGTGAACCGTCAAGCGGCGGTAACGGAATGAGGTTAAATACCCCCAAGATAACATTGATAAGGATGAGTTGGGCGCAGATATATTGGATAAGCGCGGTTGCCGGGATGAATTTGAGAACGATCGAGAGGACAAAAGCCAAAAGGAGATTTGCCACGGGGCCGCTTAATCCTACCCAGATAATGTCCCTCTTCGGGTTCCCCAACGCCCAGTAATTAATAGGGATCGGTTTGGCTGCACCAAAAATGAACTGTCCTCTGCTTGAGAGAAAAGCAATAACGGAAGAATAACGGTGCCGATAGGGTCAATATGCGCTAAGGGATTCAAGGTAAGC
>CAZJJL010000257.1:0-1731 GCA_964546325.1 uncultured Planctomycetales bacterium
TTTGACATTGTTCATTGTAATACCAGGGTCACCCAGGTGCTTGCGCAGTTGTTGCGTTCTTATGCGCGTCTGCCGTTTGTCTGGACATGCCACGGTTATTTTACCAGGAAAATATCGCATATGATCTCGCCTTGTTGGGGCGATCGGGTTATCGCCATAAGTAAAGAGGTGGAGTGTCATTTGATAGAGGATCTTAAAATGGATCCCGGGCGTATCCGTTTGATCCATAACGGTATTGATGTCGGGAAATTCAGGGATGCGGCGCAACGTTTACGTCAGCAGGAACGATTCGATATAAAACGCAAACTTGGTTTAAGCAAGGGGCCGGTTATCGGGATCATTGCGCGGCTCTCCGATGTAAAAGGTCATCGCTATCTTGTTTTGGCGATGCGTGAAGTTCTTGCGGAGTATCCTGACGCGCAACTATTGATCGTCGGGGAAGGAAAAGAGCGGGAAGCGCTTATCCGTTTAGCCGCTGCGCAGGGGATCGCCAAAAGTGTTTTCTTCCATGAGCAGTCGCCGTACACTCCCGAAGTGCTTGCGGCAATGGATATGTTTGTTTTACCGTCATTGCACGAGGGTTTAGGGTTGGCTCTCATGGAGGCAATGGCGTTTGGATTGCCGGTCATCGGTTCGGATGTGGGTGGTATCCGCACGCTTATTGAAGACGGTCAGCGCGGGTTGCGGGTACCCTCGCAGGATAGCGCTGCTCTTGCAGGGGCGATCATTCGCTTGCTCCGGGACGATGATCTCCGTCGATCATTCGGCCAAAGGGCGAGCGCGTTTATTGCCGAAAATTTTGCGCAGGAGACTATGCGCGTGGCGACGGAAAATGTGTATAAGGAATGTCTTACTCATGATCGGCCAACGGAGCATGGCGGATAATCGCACAATACTGACGGGGATACCCATACGCATGTTTTTTTTCGAAAAGGAGTAGTCGTAATGTCTCAATCAATGAAGTGGTTTATCGGGATCGCCGGCGTCGTTGTTCTGGTCATCGCCGGATCTTTATTCGCCCGTTCCCGGTATGTTGTCCCAATACTTATGTATCATACCGTATATCAAAACGCTCCGTATAGCAACCGTTTGGCGGTTTCGACGGAGACCTTCGATAAGCAGATGGCGTTTCTCAAGAAGAATCATTATACGGTGCTTCCCCTTTCCGAATTAGTGCGTTGTCTTAAAGAGAAAACGAAACTTCCTCCGAAGCCTGTGGTATTGACGTTTGACGACGGATATAAGGATATGTATACGGATGTATTCCCGATCCTTAAGAAGTACGGGTTTTCGGGGACTTTTTTTATTATTGTCCAGGAAGTCGGCAGGCCTCAGCGGGATCGGCTCACCTGGGATCAGATCAAGGAGATGCAGGCTTCTGGCTATGCCGTTATCGGTAGCCATACCGTGGGGCCGGAGCCGCTGGTGAATTTTACTCGCGCAGCCGATGTGCGCTGGCAGATAACCGAATCGAAAAAGATGCTGGAAGATACGTTAGGGCGTCCCGTAACGTTGTTCAGTTATCCGGAAGGACTTTTTACCCCTGCGATCAGGCAGATGGTCATTGATGCCGGTTATGAGGGAGCAGTCGCAACGAAACCGGGGCGGGAATACCCTGTTGACGATGTATATACGTTACGGCGCTTACGGATCTCCGAAAGCGCCAAGAATATGGTTGTTTTCTGGGCGCAAACAAGCGGCTACTATACCATGTTCAAGAGGGATAAGCGG
>CAZJJL010000258.1:0-1720 GCA_964546325.1 uncultured Planctomycetales bacterium
TTTTTAAGGCGGTTTATATTCAAAATCAGGAAATAGTCAAGGTCGAGATCAACGAGCCTTGGAAAATGTGTTATGAAGAGGGGACGAAATGTCTGAAAAAATGCGAGACAACGAACAAAGAGGCAATTCCGACGGAAAAAGCCAAGAGAAGTTACCTGCCGTATCGACAGGAAAACGCATACTTTTGGTCACGTTCGGATGCCAAATGAACGTCCGCGATTCGGAGGTTTTAGCGGGTTTGCTTGCGGTGCATGGCTTTCAAGTTGCGGCGAGTAGCGATGAAGCGGATGTTGTTTTATTCAATACCTGCTCTGTTCGCCAGCACGCGGAAGATAAGGTTTGGTCAGAGATCGGAAAGATCGGTACGTTGCGCAAAGAAAAACTTCCTCTTATCGGTTTGATCGGCTGTATGGCTCAGAATTATAAAGAACAGGCTTTTGAACGGTCCAAAGACATTGATTTTGTGGTCGGTCCGCAGGACATCGCAAAAATCCCTAAGGTTATTACTGAGCTTCTTCAGGATTCCGGTTTATATGAGCGCAAAATCTGGGAAACTGACGGCGAATCGCGTCCTGAAGAGATCTATCATACCGGGTTTTTCCATGAAAAGGACCATGCCTTTATTGTTATCTCCGAGGGATGCTCTAATTTCTGTACCTATTGCGTAGTCCCGTATACCCGCGGCCCGTTGCGGAACCGCTCTGCGGGAAGTATCATCGAAGAGATCCGTTCGGCAATAGATACGGGGATCACCCGCATAACGCTTCTTGGCCAGAATGTCAACGCCTACGCTAGTGACGGGGTAAGCTTTATTAATCTGTTAGGGATGGTAGAAGCGCTTCCCGGATTGACTGAGTTTAGTTTTGTTACGTCCCATCCCAAAGATACGACCGAAGACCTTTTTAAAGCCATGCGGGACTGCCAGAAATTAAAGAAATATCTTCACTTGCCTGCGCAGTCAGGTTCGGATAGAATATTAGCGTTGATGAACCGAATGTATACGAGGGCTCAGTACGGTGCGTTGGTCGATGCCTACCGGAAGATCGTTCCGGGAGCAGCTCTTTCAACGGATATCATAATCGGATTCCCGACAGAAAGCGATGCCGATTTCGAGGCTACGCACAGCCTGATAAAGGATGTGCTTTTTGACAGCGCCTATATATTCAAATATTCGCCCCGACCGCATGCTTCTGCAAGCGCTTTGCCTGACGACGTTGCCAAAGAAGAGAAGGAACGCAGGCATGCGATAATTCTCTCGTTGCAAAAGGAAATTTCAAAGAAAAAGAAAGGCGTATAAAGAGTGCCGGGATTGATCCTCAGGAAATTCAAATCTTTCTTATTCCACACGAAACGATCGCTGCAGTTTCTTACGCTCACCTTCAATACCTTTGCCCTTGAGATTTCCTATGCGCTTAAACGCTCGCGTACGATCGCCGCGCGTAAAACATCAGGCAAAAATTCCCAAAAACTCGTTTCCATTATCGTTCCTGTGCCCGGAGAAGGGATTTTAAAGCTTTCAGAGGAACGCTATTATTACCGGGGATTACGCAGGCTCTTGACAAGATATCTCCCCCGGCAAACGCATACGAATTTCGAGGTTTTAGTCTATTGCGACGGTCCGAATACTGCGGTAAAAAGGCTTATTGAAACGCTGGGGGATGCGCGAATACAATACCTGGAACTTGAACGGTCCACCGGTTTGTACGGGCATCCTCAAACA
>CAZJJL010000259.1:0-1719 GCA_964546325.1 uncultured Planctomycetales bacterium
CTGTATCACAACGACATCCGGGTTGAATATCAATCCTCTCC
Organism: uncultured Planctomycetales bacterium; assembly: GCA_964546325.1. Classification (GTDB taxonomy): domain Bacteria; phylum Omnitrophota; class Gorgyraeia; order Gygaellales; family Profunditerraquicolaceae; genus DAONEO01. Next base: position 42 of record CAZJJL010000259.1, read on the forward strand.
TGAGATCATAATACTCCTGAAAAGGGGAATTACCCGGCACCGCCGTATTAATGACATTGAAGGAGAATTTTGGGTACCTCTGACTCAGGAGAATCTCCAGGCGTTCAGGATAGGTTTCTTCGGAAAGGACTCCATGACCAAAAGTAACCGAATCACCAACAACGAGGATACGTTTTTCGGAACTGCCTTTTTCTACCGGAATTTCCCGGTCACGGTATCCAAATGAATTCGTGTTACATACCCTACCCGCAAATTTTTCGTTAGAAAGATTCTTCTTGAGACGATAAACCTTATCCTTGTCATATTCAAAAATGCCGCCATAAACGTGCTTGGCAGGATTATAGCGGAAACGGCAGAGCAACTCCAAGCCGCCCCAAAAAAGGCATAACGCAAAAATCCCCAGCGCGATATTGATAATAAGGTTTTTTATGGTCATTGCGATGAAGCACTGATACCCGGGTCATATGACGCTGCATCCGGGAAAAGACATAAACTATGTATGGAACCCGATCGATCATGAACCGATAATTGTGATCGTATTACCCGAAAGCTCAACGATATCTCCGGCATGAAGTTTTCTGCGCACACGCGTTTCAACTTCGCCGTTTACCTTCAGAGAACCGGCCTGTATACACGCTTTTGCCTGAGCGCCCGAAGCAACCATGCCCGCGGCTTTCAGCAAATTGTCCAACTCAATATAGATCCCCTTGAGCATAAAATCCATATGGCAAGACCTTATAAAATATATTTTTTGATCAACCGTAATAACGTCTGCGGCACAAAAGGTTTTATGAGGTAATCCGTGCCGCCAAGTTCCTGCGTTTTAAAGATCGATGATGCCTCCCCCTTACAGGTAAGCATGATAACCGGTATAGGCCGCGTTTTGGGGTCTTCACGAAGTCTGCGAAGCACTTCAAAGCCGTCGATGCCGGGCATCATAACGTCCAAGAGGATCAACTGATACGATTCCTGTTTCACTTTCTCCAGGGCTTCTTCTCCGGAATAAGCCACGTGGACGTCATACTCCTGTGACTGCAACCGAAAAGTGACCATGTCCACCAGTTCTTTTTCGTCATCGACTATAAGGATCTTTTCGTTTGCCATCTCTCACTCCTTTTCATGGTAAACCGGATCTCAATAATTAAAAAGCTCCTCAACCGCATATCGCTTTCCGGAAGCCTTATTGAGCGCATTACAAAGCTTACGCTTAACATGCGACGTTAACCGCCTGCCTTTTACCGCACGGCTAACCATTTTAAACGTTATTTGCTCCGTCGAACTTCTTACAAGGTCTTCCGGTTTTAACCCGTTATCCGTCAATATCAGGCCTATCGGCTGCTCACCCAGATTATAAACGATCTCTTTGCCCATACGATGATTTTGAACCAAGATGCTCACAATTCCGCTACTTCTTAATCACCCAGCCGATAATTAACGCGGCTACGATGCCTAAAACAAATACAAGCGGTAACAATATTACTTGGGACATCGATACGGTCCAGAATAAGAACCTGACCGATACCACCTGCGTATTCTGCAATACGATCACCAGGAATAAGAGGATCAAAGAAACAAGCGCAAGATTTTTAATATGCATACCAGCCTTTTTGTGCCGGGTTACTTCGGCGAATGTTTAGAGGAACGATGATGTTTTATGAGCTTTCTCCTCAATAACGCC
>CAZJJL010000260.1:0-1701 GCA_964546325.1 uncultured Planctomycetales bacterium
CCGCCGCAACAAGCGCTACTTTTTTCCCGCGGCGGCGGATAAAGGCGACGACATTACGGGCTCTTTTACCTTTTACCTCAACCGGGATATACTCTCCCCCCACAAAAAGCTCCTTATGGAGACGACGAAAAACAAGGCATTTCCAGGTGTAATAAAGTTTGAGCTTCTCGATATTACCCGAAACAAATGCGCCTGCCGCAACCGCGCCTGACATATTCCTTTCGAGCTCCTTCTTAACAAGATCGAACTGCCGCATCCGCGCGTTGAAATCAACATTCCGGCGGTTATCGGGATCAACCAGGCTGTAACACCACCTCTCATTGCCTTGATAAATATCCGCCCCCCCCGGGGACGCTATTTTAATGACCGTTGCTGAAAGGCCGTTGAGTTTTCCTAAGGATGCTATTTTTTTCTGAAAGGAAATAAAACTTTTCAAGAAACGGTTCGAAACTTCTTGAGAAAGTATTGATTTAAGGAATTTATTGACGGCCTCTTCGTATGCGCTATCGGGCTTAGACCAATTAGTATAGATCTTTGCTTCACGGACCGACTTAAGCACATACTGCCATATCCGCTCATAAAAAGGCCCCAGAGTCGAGACAGTCAGGGGTTCATCCGGCCAAGCTCCGATCAACGTCTGATAAATGAAATACTCGGTATTCCGCCGGGGCTCAAACACTCCGTCAATATTTGTTTTAAACTCCCGATTAAGCTCGGCCCACTCCGCGATCTTTGCCTTCCACTCGCCCGGAATTTCGCTCAAAACATTGATCCGCATGCGGACATCTTCGCTGCGCTTCGTATCATGGGTTGAAGAAGTGAGTAAACCGCACGGCCAACGCTTATTACGTTCCATATTCTGACGATGGAAATTCTCCGCCGTATACCCGAAGTAAAACGGATCCCCTCCGACTTCATTAAGAGAGACAAGACGGTTATACACATAGAACGATGTGTCTTCCACGCCTTTGGCCATAATAGGTCCCGTCAACTGTTGGAACCGCAGGAGAAAATCGCAATAGAGTTTTGCCTCTTCGCTCCCGGGCTCAGTCTTCAGTTTCAAAAGAAGCGCCTCTTGTAAAAAATCGTATACCGCAGGATTCAACGCAGGGGTCTTTTTACGCGCGGTTTCAATAGCAATCCGTATATATTTTTCGTCACGCTCCGAGACACTCACACTATCCGGCGACACATATGTCCTATAGACGGGAAAACCGGCGATCGTTTCCCGGATTGCGACAATAAGATCGTTTCTCGTAAAATCCCTAAAATTCCTGTTTGTTTCCGAGATCCTATCCAACCTGTGTCCCAACGCGTTGATCTCGCTGGCCATAGGCACCAAGCCGATAAACTTCTTTTTATTATAAACCAACTCATCAAAATCAATAGGGTGCCCAATATAATCTTCATACAACTTTTCAAACGCCTTGTCATTGCTAAAATCGACAAAAAGCCCGTTAAGACTATTTAAAAAATCATACCCGACAGTCCCGTGAATATTCCAATTCTCCGGCAAAGGTTCTTTAGGATCGAGTATCTTCTCGGCCACAACGTAAAAAGAAGGTAACGCAGAAAATTCGTTCTCCAATAATCGATCCAGGGACTGTCGAACCGCATCCACATCGATCTCTTCGGACTCACCCGTATCTTGCCGCGCGCGTTCTTCCCAATCCTTAACGACCATCTGCAGAAGATATTCAC
>CAZJJL010000261.1:0-1699 GCA_964546325.1 uncultured Planctomycetales bacterium
TATTGCGGGAGTATCACCCGAGATGGGGGCGATAATCAAGAAATATCAATGCGGCTTATTCGTAGAAACCATTGATTGCGCTCGGCTTGCGGCTGTTATGAATGCATTGACCGCAGAGCAAATTGACGAAATGAAGGAAAATGCTTTGCGGGCTGCTCAGGAAAATCCAGGGGAGCGCGAAATGGAGAAGTTCCTTAAGATCGTCAACGGTCTTGGATAGAGATATATTAATTTAGGCCTGATGTAAGTATACCTATGGCACGTGTTTTACTCATAACAACTGATTTTCCTCCTCTTAATACGGTAGCGGCGCGCCGCATGTATGCGTGGGCTCACTATTTGCATGATGCCGGGCATGACGTTTTCATCGTAACGAACGCCAAAAAAAGCGCATCCGAAGAAAAGAATTATATGGCAGACGTTTCTTCTTTGTCTATTATTGAAACACGATACTGGGATATTAAAAAGTTTCTTTTAAGGATAGTCGCAGATAAAGAAAAACGGGTATTGCATGATCTTTATGCGGCTGAACAAGGGGGTTTGGGCAAGTGTCTTTGCTTTTTGATGCGCCGGGGTATTGTTTTGTCTTCGCTACGGATACCGAACTTCCTTGACCTTTGGATTTTTTCCGCGGTAAGAGCAGGGGCTCGAATAATCAGATCTCAGCGGATAGATTGTATCATTACTTCCTATTCGCCTCCTGCGGCGCATCTGGCCGGGCTTTGTTTAAAAATGAAGTTTGGCCGGCGAGTCAGGTGGATCGCTGATTTTAGGGATTTATGGTTTGAAAATCATTTGGCAAAAGGTCTTTTTCCGTTTTCCTTTTTTGAAAAGATATTGGAAGGAATGTGTGTGAGGAGAGCTGACGGGCTCACGACTGTTTCAGGGGTATTGAAAGAAAAGCTCTTGTTGCGATTCCCCTTGTCGAATATCCGTGTTGTTGAAAACGGGTATGATGAGGCGCTGTCCGGGGAATTGCCGGTTGATTCTTGGCGAAGGAATACAAAGAGGATTGTTTATGCCGGCACGCTCTATGAAAGGAGCGACCCCGGGGCGTTGGCCGATCTTTTGTCCGACATGCAGCATAATGATCCTGCGGTGCTTTCGGGGTTGGAGATCATTTTTTACGGCAATCACCGTACCGCATCATATATTACTATGATTTTAAAGAAGTATCCGGGGCTTCGATCTTGTATAGCATATGGAGGGTTTAAGTCACCGGAGGAAATACAGACGCAGCTTATACAGGCGGATGCGCTTTTATTTTTAGAACAGGATCATCCGTATGACGGCGTTCTTACGGGAAAGATCTTCGAATACATGCATGCGCGTAAGCCGGTGCTTTGTGTCGGTGTCGGGGAACATTCATACGTCGGAAAATTCCTCGGCCGGTCGGGAGTTTGTTTCTTGTGCGGTAATGATATGAATAGGGTCCGCGATTTCATTATGAAGCTTCGTTTCGGCACGGTAGCGATTACCCCTGATGAGGACTATATCGGGCGGTTTTCCCGCAAAGCCGGCTCTCAGAAACTGGAATCGTTTATGAGAAGTTGTTTGTGTAAAAGAGCTTGACAACGCTGTTCTTTGTTGTATACTTATATCAAATACAACGTAGTATTTAAAGACAGTGAAGTCTTCCGAGGCGCTTTTGCCGAAGAAGGCTTTTTTTGTTTCGAGGGCATTTATTGTGCGGTGGACT
>CAZJJL010000262.1:0-1666 GCA_964546325.1 uncultured Planctomycetales bacterium
TATCGCAAAAGACGGGATCGCGATCGCAGCGGATAGCCGGGTGACAAGCGGTGACCCCCGGGGTCCGACAACGGTAAACGATACGGTTAAAAAAGTTTTTGAGCTTGGCGATCACTGCGGTTTGTCCATTGCAGGAGACGGTGGGTTGGGTGCCAGTATTATTGATACGATCAATTACGAGCTGCACAAAAACCCCGATTACAGGCTCTTAAGCGTCGATGATATGCTGTCATTGTGCAGGGAAATTGCCATCCGCCGTTATAATGAATGGTTCCGCGATCTTGCCTATGACGAGCGTCCGACGCTCCATATTATTGTCAGCGGCTATCGCAAGGATATTCAGAAACAAAATTTTATCAATGCTCCGGAGATATTTACGCTTCACAGCGAACGGAACTTTGCGCCGCACCGTTGGACGTTTTTAGGGTTTATGGCGATCGGTATAACGCCTTTGGCAACGTATCTCTTGAATATGATATACGCCAAAGATATTACGCTTAAACATGCGTTGGAACTAGCTACTTTCGCCATTATGGAAACATCGACACAAGACGGAAAAGTCGGCAAAGATATCCAGCTGGCGTCATTTTCTTTGGACAGTCCGTTTAAACTGTATTCTCCTGATGAGAGCATTGAATACATTTATCAGGCAGGCAGGTTGCGCAACAATCTCAGGAAAACATTCTATAACGAGTAGGTGATGTTTCGGTCAACTGGTAAGGAGGGTTTTTGTGTATAAGGAGGAAATATCGAAGATGAGACTTTCGGACATTGAAAAGAAGGCCCGCAGTTTAAGCATCAAGGATACATGGAGATTTTCCCGTAAAGAGCTTATTCGTATGATACAGAAAGCAGAAGGCAATGACCCTTGTTTCGGGACCGACAACTCCTGCGACCAGCTTGCTTGCTGCTGGAGGGCTGACTGCATACGATGAAATACCGGTGCGCTATTTGCGATCGCGACATAGACGATTTTGCCAGCATTTCTCATATAAAAGCGGAAGAATATATCATTGAACTTATTCGCCGCGACCATCCGGAATGGAAGGAAACTTCAGGAGCCTGCAAGAAGTGCGTTGAGTACTACCGAAAACTCGTCAAAGACACGGAAATCTAATTATGCGCCTGAAAAGAGACGCGGTTATTATATCCGCTACTGCGGTTGCAGCCTTAGCGTTTGCGGTGATTTGGCTGCAAACAAGTTCGCCGTGGTTTGAGTCTCATTTTAAAGTATATATAAAACCTATCGCGCACGGTTCGGAGCAGGCGATCTTTCTGACCGAATCGGAGATCATCGCTTCCGATTCGATCCTGGTGCCGGTCATACAAGCGCTTGGCCTTGACGCCCGTCCGCTCGAATTCAATGCTTCTTTTTCTTCATTATTTGAGCGTCCCTTTGTTTCGCTGCAACTTGCCGCCGAACGCAACTACGTATCCGGCCTTACCGACCTTCAACAAAAAGAATACCTGCGCGCCTCAGCAGCCGAAAAGCTCGCCCAGAATATTGACGTGAATCAAGCTCCGGGCACGGATGTATACGATGTCAGTGTCCGCGACCATGTTGCGGTGGCAACCGAAACGATCGCCAATGCGTTGTCCCGGTCGATAATTTTGTATCATTTAAAACAGCAATTAGCGGAACTGCAGTTTACGGGCGATACCGGTA
>CAZJJL010000263.1:0-1664 GCA_964546325.1 uncultured Planctomycetales bacterium
CTCTTCCTTTGCTTCATCGACACCGGCGACATCGTTGAATGTGGCTTTTTCTTTTTCTTCACTCTGAACTTTTGCGCGGATCTTGCCAAAGGTCATAACGCGATTACCGAACTGCTCGCCGCGACTGACCATCATCCACCAAAAAGCGATCAAGAGCACAACCGGCCCGAGCGAAAAGAATAAATTCGCCCAAAGCGTGCGCGCAGGTTTCACATCAAAATTTTTAAGCTTTTCCCTCATAAGACTCAGCAATTCCTGGTCGTTATCCGGGATATTGAGATAAAATTTCTGCCCGTCGACGTATTCACCGGTAAGAACGGTCTCGGTCTTAACCACCGATTTGAATTTATCCGGATCGTTTTTTAAAACAGAATAAAATTCGCCATAGGTAATTTCTTTAGGGACTCCGTTGACCGAAACATTGATTGAAGTAAAAAGGAGATAGAGAATAACAATAGCAAAAAGCCAGCCAAAAGGGAATCGTTTGAGGACTTTATTCTTTTTATTTTTAGGACTACTATTTGCCATTGATATCTCCTTATAGAAGCATATATGTTGTTGAGGAGGTTATATTATATGCCGCAAATACAGCAAAATCAAGGGGAAAAGTCATTTTTGCTCCCTTGAAAATTGTAGATAGTGTTTCTTTTTTACCAGAAAAACACCGTGCGGGAGATTAACTACCGAACCAACCGGACGCTCGAAAATCAAGTCCTCAATTTCGCGCATATGCTGGAACGTGATTCGGCGGGTATCTCCCTGAACACGCGCGATCGCTTTACGAATAAGCAAGCGGATCAAGGAAGTATGGGCATGCAGCAAGAAAGCCAAACGCAAGCGCCCGCCGCATTTTCGAAATACGGCATCGGCATGCGAATTTAAATAATCATAGTCCTGCCCCAGGGTAGCTGCGGTAGCGCTCAAAACCCCCTTAATATTCTTATTGAATCTTTGTTCTAAGAGCGGTATGAGGGTAAGTCTTATCTTATTCCTGAAAAATACCTCTTTTCGGTTTGTTTCATCGATACACGGGCTGATCCTGCGCTGCCGCAGATATGCGTTGATCCGTTGCCTGTTTGTCTCAATGAGCGGCCTGATGATGCGAAATGAACCCATTCTACGGCATGGCATCATAGCGGATAAACCCTGCAAGCCCGCGCCCCGTATAAGTCGCATCAAAACCGTTTCTGCCTGATCATCCAGATTGTGACCAAGGGCGATCGTGTTCGATTTCACTTTTCGGGCGCAATCAAATAAAAAAGCGAACCTTTCAATACGCGCGCGCTCTTCGGAGAACGCCGCTTGCGCAACAGCATTACCTCCAAAAAATACAATACCAAAGCGCTCGCATAATTTTCGCACGAATCGTTCATCGCGCAGAGATGTTTTCCTTCTGCCATGATTAAAATGGGCGGCGTATACCTCCAGACAAAATTCCTTGCGGAGAGCGGACAGAGCCAGCAATAACGCCACCGAATCAGGCCCTCCAGAAACGCCGACCACAACAGAATCGCCTTTACGCAGAAGGGAAAATTTCCTTACGGTCTTCTTAAAATCGGTCATATATCCCATACGCATTATTATATACCTTTACGCAAAACACTTAAAACAATAAAAAGATTATCCTTGCATGAAAACGCACGTTTAGCTTATAATATCTGCAT
>CAZJJL010000264.1:0-1656 GCA_964546325.1 uncultured Planctomycetales bacterium
TTGACTAACGACGAGGAACAGGGATGAAGAACGCGGTATCTGAACGTCGATTAGGAGCTGTTAAGATTGGGCCCCGCTGTTATGCTTTTACGGTATGGGCTCCTTTTTGTGCAACGGTCGACCTTAAGATCTTTGCGCGCGGAAAACAAACCCTGATCGCAATGGATAAGGACGGGCGCGGATATTTTTACGCAAAAGTATCGGATATCCCATCCGGGACTAGATATACCTATGTTTTAGACGGAAAAAAAGAGCGGCCTGATCCTGCCTCGCGTTTTCAACCTGATGGTGTGCATGGCGCATCCTGTATCGTTGACCAGGGCGCTTATGCCTGGAAAGATCATTCCTGGAAGGGTGTTTTATTACGGGATCTTATCTTTTATGAAACGCATATCGGGACTTTTACTCCGGAAGGGACTTTTGCCGCGGCGATCAAAAAAGTGCCGTATCTGAAAAAACTGGGTATTACCTGTATTGAGGTTATGCCGGTAGCGCAATTCCCCGGAAAAAGGAATTGGGGGTATGACGGCGTCGGTCTGTATGCGGTTCAAAATAGTTACGGAGGCCCAGAAGCTTTTAAGCGGTTTATCGATGTGTGCCATAAGGCGGGGATAGCGGTATGTCTTGATGTGGTCTATAACCATTTGGGCCCCGAGGGGAATTATCTCAATGATTTCGGACCGTATTTTACGAAGAAATACCATACGCCATGGGGAGATGCGATCAATTATGATGATTCTCAAAGCAGCCAGGTGCGGCGTTTTGTTATTGAGAACGCCCTTCGTTGGGTTGATGATTATCATCTCGATGTTTTACGCCTTGATGCGGTACATGGGATCTATGATTTTAGCGCTACGCATCTTTTACAGGAATTGAATGATGCGGTGCAGAAGTTAGCGCAAGAGCGCGGTCGTCATGTCCATGTTATCGCCGAAAGCGACTTGAATGATCCGCGTATTATTCGTCAGAAAAAAAAGGGCGGGTATGGGTTGGCAGGACAATGGAGCGATGATTTTCACCACGCGGTGCATTCGTATCTGACCGGTGAACGGCAGGGGTATTATGAGGATTTCGGCCGCCTTGAAGATATTGCGAAAGCGATACGCGAAGGGTTCGTATATGACGGAAAGTATTCTGTTTTTCGTAAACGGTTTCATGGGGCTCCTGTTATTGATAGCGCTCCTGAGAAATTGGTAGTTTGTATTCAAAACCACGATCAAATCGGCAATCGCGCTTTTGGCGAGCGGCTCTCAACGTTGATCGATCTCGACAAACAAAAAGTGGCCGCTGCGTTGCTTCTTTTGTGCCCGCATACGCCGCTTTTATTCATGGGGCAGGAATATGGGGAGATAGCGCCGTTCCAGTATTTTATCGATCATAAGGACGCGCATTTGATCCGCGCTGTTCAGGAGGGGAGAAAAAGAGAGTTCGCTGCATTTGGATGGGGAAATACTCCGGATCCGGCAGCTAAAAAAACGTTCTTAAACTCTCAGCTTCATTGGGAAGAGCGCGCAGAGCCAGGGCATAGTTCTTTGTTGCGTTTTTATACCGACTTGATCGCTTTGAGAAAACAAAAACTTGTCGGGGCATCCCTTTCCGGAGTTTGGTTCGATGAACAAAACCAATGGCTTGCTTTTTCGTATACCGGCAAGAAAG
>CAZJJL010000265.1:0-1640 GCA_964546325.1 uncultured Planctomycetales bacterium
CCTCCTGCGGGAGGAGCAGGGGGGAGACGAGGTCGAGTGCCAGCATAAGCCCGATCCCGACGGAAAAAGCGATAAACCCTACCAACAACAACGGAAGCATGGCAAAATGCGCGAATGAAAAAACGCCGTAATAAAGGCTCAAGGCGCAACATAACAAAAGCTCAAAAGAGAATTTATATACGAAAATGAATATTTTGGCAACGATCAAGATCTCCCGGGGGATCGTCGAATTGAGGATCACCTCGCGATTCATATGGAATATCCGGACGGTATACGTCGTCGTGGTAATAAAGAAGTTGACGCACGTTATGCCGAGCAAAAGATACAAGGGGTATTCCCGGGAGCCGTGGTAGAACGCTTTAAAAATTGCCAGCATCACCGCCAACATCACCAGCGGCCCCAAAAGACTCCACATAATCCCCAGGGTCGAGTTACTGTCCGTAGCCTTTAATTCGGCGCGGATAAGTTCGCGGAAAAGATTCCGGTTATTTGACTCAAAGAAGAACCGTATCCTCGCAAACGCTTTTTTTAGAATACGCACGATGCTCATTTTTTCGCCTTTTTGACAAGATACCACACGCTGCCGGCGGCTATGCCCGCAGCTTTGATACAATCATCAACAAGCGCCGTTATCAACGCAAGCGCTAGAAAACAAAACCCTCGTTGCCGGTAATAAAAAGCAAGAAAACTCCGCTGAGCGATCCCCCATAAGAAAAAGAAAAAAAGACATCCGCCCCACAATGCCGGATCGATAAACCCGGCGGCACAAAAGACCATCGTAGCAACCGCCAGCAAAATCCCTGCCATTTGCGAACCGGAGGCATGCGAAAACGTTCCGCGATCGCGCATCATCTGGCGCCATCCTTGATACGCAAAAAATATCTGCGCCCAATAAAACGGGATGAGAAATTCATTCTTCAAAAATCCCGAAAACGAATACTTTTTTAAATGTTCGACCTCTGCCTCTTTCAGAAAAGCAATATGTTTACCTTCCTTGCTCAACCGTTGACCAAATGCGGTGTCCTCTCCTAATTCATAGGCGCAGTCGTAGAATCCGGCAAGTTCACGGCGGAAAGCATACAGAGAACCATACAAAAAATACACCCTCTCAGGAAGAGACAAGAACATATAATGCATGTACAGGTTTTTATATTGGCTTAGGAAGTCCCGATTCGGATGGTCCTTTGACAGCATTCCCGTTATTGCATCCACCTCAGGATGCCGGTCAAAATAATTTCTCACGATCCGCAAGGTATCAGGCTTAACCAAAACGTCGGCGTCGATATTAACGACAAGGGGAGCCTGCGCGTAGGATGCACCGAGAGAACGCGCTTTGTTGCGAGCGATATCGGCGGAAACCGTATAGAGCTGGTCCGTAAAGGGAGCAACTAATGCAGCGGTCCCATCCGTACTTGCGGCATCAACAACGATAAGCTCGCAAGAAACTCCCTCGGACTTCTTCACCGCAGTTAAACACTGAACAATGGTCTGCGCGGCGTTTCGTACAGAGATAATAACTGCTATGTCCGGCATCGATCTTTCGCCCACCCCAGATGCAGCAATCGCTCCCCTAACTGCAAGCCTTCGGAGATACAAACATCCATATTGCTATATTTAAAAGACCCTGTTCTTCCCACAAG
>CAZJJL010000266.1:0-348 GCA_964546325.1 uncultured Planctomycetales bacterium
CTCCCATTGAAACCGTTGCGGCGTTCATGCGTTTTCTTGAATCAGGCGATGATGTAGTTTGTGCTTCGCGATGTTTACCATCGTCCGCGATCGTTATCCCTGAACCTTGGTTCCGCGGAACGTTGCGGTGTCTGTTTTCGTTTTTGCAGCGTTTTGTCTGCGGAGTGCCGATCAGGGATTCACAATGCGGTTTTAAAGGATTCCGACAAAAAGCGGCTCGGCAGATTTTCAGCCGTGTCAGACAACAGGGATATATCTTTGATGTTGAGACCTTAATGATCGCGCGGATCCTTGGCATGCGTGTTCGCGAAGTTCCTGTCTCGTGGAGTAATCCTCAGCGTAGAAGGG
>CAZJJL010000266.1:358-1593 GCA_964546325.1 uncultured Planctomycetales bacterium
GGGGGCATCTTTTCAGTGACGGTATGTGTTTGCTTGGCGGGCTTTTGCGTATTCGTTGGGATGCGTTCAGGGGAAGGTATCAAAAAAATTGACATATCCGAAAAATATGGTATAGTATTTCCAGATACAGGTAAGTGACTGTCTTCTTAACAAGGGCGTTTTGAGGCCGGTTTTGCAGGCTAAAAAAAAACGCCTTTTTTTTGGATATTCCCTCCATGACCAAGTATATTTTTATAACCGGTGGTGTTATATCAAGTCTCGGTAAAGGTATTGCCTCTGCATCAATAGGTAAAATCCTGGAATCCCGCGGCATCCGCGTCACGCTCATGAAGTTCGATCCGTATATTAACGTTGATCCCGGTACGATGAATCCGTATCAGCACGGTGAAGTCTATGTTACCGACGACGGTGCGGAAACCGATCTTGATTTGGGCCATTATGAGCGTTTCACGAATTCCCGGTCGACCAAATTTAATAATGCTACGACGGGGCAAGTGTATAATGAGGTTATTTCCCGCGAGCGCCGCGGTGATTATTTGGGGAAAACCATCCAAGTTATCCCGCATATAACCAACGAAATAAAAGAGCGCGTCAGAAAAGTAGCCGCGGTCTCTAAAGCGCAGGTTGTTATTGTTGAGATCGGAGGTACGGTCGGCGATATCGAAAGTCTTCCGTTTTTGGAGGCTGCCCGTCAATTCGGTTTGGATGTGGGACGCAACAATGTGTTGTATATACACCTGACCCTGGTGCCGTTTATCCGGGTTGCCGGAGAGATAAAGACGAAACCTACGCAGCATAGCGTCGGTACCCTTCGGGAGATCGGTATTCAGCCCGATGTTCTTGTCTGCCGCACCGAAAAGCCCCTTTCCGATGACGTCAAAGAAAAAATATCTCTTTTTTGTAATGTTGCCAAAAATGCGGTCATTGAATCATGCGATGTCGCCTCGATCTATCAGGTACCTCTCGTCTTCAAAGAGCAAAGCCTTGATAAGATCATTCTCAAACACTTTGGTTTTCCCTGCACTCGTTTCGACCTGAAAGAATGGAAAAAAACAGTAGTCAATAAAGCAACCCATCCTCGTCATCACGTGACGATCGCGTTTGTGGGAAAGTATATTCAGCTGCAGGATGCGTATAAGTCTGTTTTTGAATCATTGATACATGCCGGCATCGCGAATGATTGCAGGGTGGAAATCGAGCGCGTTGATTCCGAACATACAGAGAAAGAAGGGGCA
>CAZJJL010000267.1:0-1566 GCA_964546325.1 uncultured Planctomycetales bacterium
TTTCTCGGCTATACACTCTACATCGATTCGTGGCCGATAAAATGGCTCAAAAAATTGCTGCGATTTATATCCATCGAACCGACGAGCACCCTGGAAACGAGCCTGGGGCTTTGCGGATATGTGCTCAAAAACAATAAAATACTCTGTCTTTTCCCCGAAGGCGACCGGTCTCCCGACGGATCGATCAAAGATTTCAAACCGGGTATCGGTATACTCGCCAAAGAGCTCAATATCCCCGTGGTCCCCGTTTATATTGACGGCGCGTATGCTGCCTGGCCGCCGGCTAAAATACTGCCCCGCCCGAAGAAAATCAGGGTATTCTTCGGTAAACCGTTATACCCGCAAGAACTGCACGCAATCAGCAGAGAAAATCTTGACATCTATCAAACTATAGCGCATACTTTAAAGAATGAGCTCATAAAACTCTCCGCATCAGGAAAGGTTATGCCATGAGATACGAAGCACTCAAAAGAATTCTTTCCCATGACAAGCGTAAGACCGATCGGCTCAATACCCCTGTCCTCATTTCATACCAGCTTCCCTTTACCGCTGATTGGTCAAAACCGGTTGTTGCAAGCGATATCAGTGCTAGCGGCATGCAATTCACCGACCCCTTCGAGATCACTCCCTGGGCAGACATCCACATATACCTGCGCATGCCCGCCACGTATACCCCGATCACCGTTCGCGCTACCGTTGCCTGGTGCCAAAAACAACCGAACGGCATGTTCACCAAAGGGATCCGTTTTCAGATCATGGATCCCAATGACCGCCGGGAATTTTTGAAATTTATTTTTAACGAGCTCCTGGGACAGAATGCCCACAGGATCCACGCCTAAACATATGGATATGACCGGCCCGGAAACAATACTCGAAACAATTGAATACCGCATCGCGCGCAGCCGCCAGGATACGGAACAAGCCTATACTCTTGTATACCGGGAATACCTCGAACGAGGCTATGTGAAACATTCCAAAGCTCATATGCGCTATTCGATCTTTAACGCGCATCCGCAAACCGCCACGCTTATCGGAAAACTAGAAGACAAACTTATTTCCACAGTGACACTTATCCCGGATTCAAACCTGGGGCTGCCCATGGACGATCTTTACAGCGAAGAACTTGCCGTGTTCCGTCAAAAGAACGCCCGGATATGCGAGATCGCGATGCTGGCAACCGACAGCGAACTCTTTGCCGAAGGCATCTCCATGATGACGAATTCAACGAAGATGCTTATCGTTTTCAACCTCTTCAAGCTCCTTTTTGATTACGCCCTCTACAAACTTGATATGGACTATATGTGCATTACGATCAACCCCAAACATAAACTCACCTATGACTTCCTCCTCTTTACCGAAATAGGAAACGTTAAAACATACGACAGCGTTAACGGCGCTCCTGCGATAGCCATGTGCCTTGACCTTAAGAATATTAAAACCGAATGTGAATGTAAAAAACGACCGGTTATTTCTCAGATATTCCTGGGAAAAACCACTGACCCGGATAAATTATCCGATAAATTCGTTATGAACGCGGATGACCTGCGTTATTTTTTCGTCGAGAAA
>CAZJJL010000268.1:0-1556 GCA_964546325.1 uncultured Planctomycetales bacterium
AAAGAGTGTCCTTGTTCTTAAAATGTAGATAAACCGTCCCCGTTCCGTATTGAGCCTCTTTTGCGATATCTCTTATTGTTGCCTTGTGATATCCCTTCAAAGCAAATACATGCTCTGCCGCTTTAAAAATGTCGGATCTGCGTAATTGCCTATCTCTCTCTTTTCTACTTAATATAGCCATTTATCCCTCACATGAATACTGTTTAATTTGTGAACAATTGTTCATAAATAGAATATACCATCTGTTTTTGCTTTTGTCAAACGAAACCCTGCGGAACCCCCCTGTTTATTCCTTAAAATAAAATTTCGTTCCTACCCCTGAGCATGCCCGCGGAACTCACAGCAGGCATTGAGCAAATAATCCTGATATTCGGTACCGCGCTTTCTTTGCTATGACTATTTCTTTTTATAAGACCGACTCCTGCAACTTTCCAGTCACGACATCCAGCATCTGAAAGTGCGTGACACCGCCTTCCTTCCATTGCTGTTCGATCGTGATCGACCACTTGCCCAGCGGCATGACCCGCTGGATCTCCCGTAGACGCAACTTGGCGGCCGGAAGATGATCCCGCATCCGGCCCGACACCGGAATGTTTTCGACGTACGTTTCCTCGCCGCCGTTCCTGACGCTGATATACCGCGTCTTTTTTGCCGTCATATTCTCTTTAACCATCTGCCTCCTCCTATTGCCAACCGGCAAGTTTGTTCAATATCCGAACCGCGTCATCGATCGCCTTCAACGCATCTTCGATAAATTCATCCGGAAGATTTTTCCGCTTCCCCGCCTTGACCTCGCGCAAGATCTCCAGTGTCGTCTTCGGATACTGAAGCGCGTTTTTGACCTCCGCGACCGCTTCTTCCCTGCTGTTAAATTTGAATTTCCGTCGGCGCATATATGACCTCCTCTCATGTTGTCGGGAGTAGGCCATAGGGTTTCATAGTTGGCAAGGCCTTTGTTCAGAAGTCGACCCGCACCCCGGCCTTGGCGCCGACCCCTTTTCGCTTGTCGGATTCCGCAAAGCCGTACCCCTCGGCAAACGGGTGAATTTCAAGTCCGGATTTTTTCTCCTCGCGCTTCTGGTCGATCATGACCTGCGCGCCCGGCTGGGCGATGATATGCGTCTCCTGCTTCGTGGTTTGAGTCGGCATGAAGAAAGCCTTATAAATCGTTAGTCCAATTAAGCCGATTGCCGCGATCCCGATCGCGTAACGCGCGGTCTTGACCCACGGCAACCATTGAACGAAACTCCCCAGAAACTTAAGGACGCTAAATTTTTCGCTTTCCGCCATCTTGCACCTTGCCCTTCAGCCACAGATAAAAGAACATCCCCAATCCCCCGACCACCGCGCCCAGCGCGAAGGCAATAACCAACTTGATCGTAATCATTGCGCCGCTCCTTTCTTTAAGTCTGCGGTTAATATTTCCTCGTTCTGCTTGGCCACATCCACCAAAACCTGCCCGACTTTATAAAGCATCCGCTCGCGCCTGTCTGCCAGCTCAACCGGCAGGAACCCCAGCGCCTGCTCGCTCTCAACCGCGCATATCCGGCAATATT
>CAZJJL010000269.1:0-1531 GCA_964546325.1 uncultured Planctomycetales bacterium
CGGAGTAGAAGCTTAGATCCTTCAGTCGCTTGAAGCAAGAAAGCAACCCCTTCAGAATAACAAGAAAAAAACCGTCATTCTGATCCTGACTCTGAGCGCAGCGAAGATGAAGGAGAAGAATCTGTTTTTACTTGTGACTTGTGACCTTGTACCTTGTAACCCGATATGCTACTGACAGGTTTTATTTTGCAGAAGTTTAAAGATACACACGCGGGACTCTACTTCCTAAACCACAGACAATTTCGTAGGGGATCGTTCCCGACTGTTCCGCTAATTCCTCGGCGCCAATGCGCATTTTCCCTTGAGTACCGATAAGAACAACCTCATCTCCGGTCTTAACCGGGAAACCTCCCACATCAACCATGATTTGATCCATGCATATCCGTCCGCTGACCAAAAAACGCTTCCCCTTAATGATCACGGAAGCCACGTTAGAAAGGTTGCGCGGATAGCCATCTCCGTAACCTATCGGTAAGGTTGCAATAGATGTAGCCTTTTTCGTGATATAGGTATGCCCATAGCTAACACCCTGGCCTTTCGGCACGCGTTTCACGTGCACAACACGCGTCTTCAAACATAACACCGGCTTTAAATGCATGGGAATATCTTTATGGGGATACAAGCCATAGAGGACGATACCGGGACGCACCATGGAAAAATGCCCGTCCTTATATCCGGCAATGCCCATGCTATTGGCAGCATGGGTCAACGGAATACTGACCCCCGACTTTTCTAATTTAACGACAAGCTGCCGAAAAAGCTCTATCTGATAGCGGGTAAATTCAGGATTCATGTCGGCAAAAGCAAAATGCGTGAAAAGTCCCTCGACGCGCAGATGGCGGAACCGCGCAATGCGCGTCACAAGCTCAAAAGCATCTTCATGGGAAACCCCTATACGCGCCATACCCGTATCAACCTTAACATGGACATTGATCGGTCTGCGCCGTTTGCGCGCCGCACGATCAAGCGCCTTGGCAAAATCATAGGTACAGACGGAAGGAACCAGATCATACGAAAAAAGCGGATCAATATCCTCACAAAGACAGGCGCCAAGCACTAAAATGGGAAGCCGTATCTTCTCTTTGCGTAAGAGAATGCCTTCGTCAATAGAAGCAACGCCGAAAGAATCCGTTCCGCACGCAAGGAGCGTCTTTGAAACAGGGATAAGACCGTGCCCGTAGGCATCGGCTTTCACCGTTGACATGACTTTTACGTTCGGGCCGACAAGTTTTTGAATTTCCCGGAAATTATGGGCGAGGTTCGCCAGATCAACTTCGGCCCACGTCGGACGGTATCCGATTATTTTTTTAAGGTCTTTATTTGGCATTCTTTTGGATAAAGATACATCGGATTGAGTTTGAACAAATCATCTTTTTTGCCTTTTCGCAGTTTCTCGGTAACTGCCGCAAGCAACGCATGTGACGTTGGATACCAATAATCTTTGTCCAAAAACCGCGCGTTCTTTGCTCCTTGCATAAAGATATCCCGGTACATATGCGCCGCATCACCGGTAAAAATCGCGCACGTGTCT
>CAZJJL010000270.1:0-1514 GCA_964546325.1 uncultured Planctomycetales bacterium
CCACAAAATCATCCGGATCTTTGAATGACGAAAGCGTCATTCCCGTATCCGCAGAGAAAGTGAGCTGATTCTTAAGAATGTCCGCGCATGGCGCATAAAGTTTTTTTAAGCGCTCAACACAATCATCTTTCTTTTCAAGAAGACGTCTTTGAATAACCTCATCGGTATTCGCGCTGGACAATGAAAGGCGTGTTTTGAACCGGCCGGTGATCTTGGAGCAATCGTTTCTGCGGGTATTACTCAAAGATCCCACAACCGTATCTATGTCTTCCTGCGAAGTCACAATGACCCATGCCCTGCCATTGCAAACAGTGCCAAGATTCTCTACGATCGTCTGCAAATTAAGCATCAAGTGGCCATCCTGCCCGATAAACTGCCCGATCTCATCAACAAAAAAGAACAACCGGTGACCCGCGCCTTTCTTATCAAGATATCCTTTGACCCACTTGGCAAAATTTTCAACGGTTAAAGAAAAGTCCGTCTCCGCATGGTCGATCCACCTGTGACATGCCGTCTCACTCTGCCCCAATGTTTTTGCGAGCGCCTTCACGATCTCATCCTGATTAAATTGCCAGTCTACCCTGCGCTCTTTCCATTCCTCCCCGGTTGCTTCCTTGTAATTCTTTTCAAATTCTTTAAGCGACCCGTTACCGTCGAGATAACGTTCCATATGGGCTATATGCGGATGATCCGGGCTGTACCCTTGAAGCTCATTGAGAACCTTGAGAAATACCGCCAAAATGGCATCTCTCCCGCGTGATTGATCGGCACGACTGTCGATATTAAAAAGTATTGCGTCCGCGTTCTTCCCGGCAACACGTTTGACGGTTCCCAAAAGCATGGCATCCTGAATCTTCTTCTCGAAGAATTGAGACGCGCTTTTGGTAACCCCATCCTTTTCAACCGACGTGTTAGCAAATAAATAATAAAGAGCCTTTATGAAATGTGATTTGCCTGAACCAAAGAACCCGGACACCCAGACGCCGATCTTCCCGGCCGCATCCGAATGCTTTGGATTATCCACCGTATCCGCATAAACAGAAAAAAACTTGTCGAGGTGCCCGCCCAGCTCATGCGTTACGACAAACTCATCAAGTTCTTGCCAAATGGACGATGAGTCTTGCTGGTCAGCTTTAATAACTCCGTTTATCGCCCGGAAGATATCCTTTACGAAAAGTTCTTTGATCTTCATTTTTATCTCCGTCTATTTCTGTTAAGGCACCAGTCTGAATGCCCGATAATAATTATTCGTTTCCAGCCTATCGAACAGCCTGAATGATTGCCCGCTATATGCGCCCGGATAAAACAATACAACCGAGGCATTCCCGGTAACGCTCTGTAAATTGTTCAAAAGAGAATGCGCGCGCACCCACGGCCAAATTGTTCCTACACCGCTGATGAAAACAATATCGTAATCCGAGAGGTGATTCTTCTCGTCAAGCAACTTGATAAAACGATCCGGCTTTACGGACGCAGATAAAGCATCCCATAATGCCTTCGAACCCTTTTCGGAT